>JBFLZW010000022.1:66901-175553 GCA_040755755.1 bacterium
TGAGAATCGATTTTCTGGTTTATCTGTACGATTTGAGAATCGATTTTCTGGTTTAATTGGCTACTCAGGTTATCGATCCTCTGACCCAGATTATCAATCCTCTGATTCATAGTATCAAGACGTTGGTTAAAATACCGGGAGCTTTCCTCTTGTCGATGTTTAACCTCATCAATGGCTGAATAAATATCATCCAGCGTAACTCTCTTGAATACCCTGGCTGTTGTGGCTAATGGATCATTCATCGTGCGCCCTTTCAGTTTTTCTACACACCCTATTTACAATACCCAATATATCACCAAGCAATGATCAAGATCAATAGTAAAAACTGGAGTAGATGACCTTGATTATCTCCATTATCAACTCCCCCACTGCAGCTCAGCATCAACGCTGCTGAATGGCCAGCTCGATTGCCTCAAGAGTTGCCTGTTCTCCGGACCGGGCCAGGCGGAGCAGAAACTCCAGGTTCCCCTTGGCCCCGGTGATTGGCGATGTCACCAGGCCCCGGAAACACAGGCCAAGGCTTTGAGCATAATCGATGATTTCCCGCAGAACAGTGGCATGTTTTTCAGGATCGCGGACAATCCCGTTCTTGCCTACCTGGCCTTTGCCCACTTCAAACTGGGGTTTGACCAGGGCCACGATTTCACCTTCGGCAGATAGAAACTCTTTGACTACCGGGAGCACCAGACGCAGGGAGATGAACGAGACATCGATAGTGACCAAATCGAAAGGTCCGGAAAAATCTGACGGCACCCCGTGCCGGACATTTACCCGCTCGCGGTGAACCACCCGCGGGTCGCGGGCGATCCTGGGGTCCATCTGGCCATATCCGACATCAAGGGCATAAACCCGGACAGCGCCATGCTGGAGCAGGCAATCGGTAAATCCGCCGGTTGACGCTCCGATATCCAATGCCCTCTTATCCTGGACATCCAGGGCAAACTCGCGCAAAGCCCGCTCAAGCTTGAGCCCACCCCGGCTCACATACGGGTTGTCCGATTCCCTGACTGTCAGTGGAGCCTCAAGGGGCACCAATTGGCCGGGTTTTTCGATCCGCATCTCGCCGCTGAATACACAGCCAGCCATAATCAGGGCCTTTGCCTTCTCCCGGCTGGGCACAAGACCCCGGTCAAAGAGGAGCTTATCAACCCGCTCCCTTTTTCGAGAACTTTTCATGGTACTACACCCGCTGTTTTTTCATTTTAGGCTCGACAAAGAGATCGCCTGCAGTATCCGGTGGGGCAAAAAAGCAGCCCCACCCTCCATATGCCTTGGTATTTCTCCCGCAGAGACGCAGAGACGCAGAGGATAGCATTTTCGGCCATTCTCTGCGCCTCTGTAGTGTCCTTTGCCTTTGTCTTTGTTTTTGTTTTTTTGTAGCATTCGCAATTGAGAACCGCTATCAGGCCCCCAGCCGTTCCAGGATGGCGGCAGCCAGAAGGGGGATCATGATTTCGTGATGACCGGTCAGGGAGTACCCCTTTCCGCCGCCAATGATCGGCCTTCGGACCACATTGGTATTGGGGCGGTAGTGCTGGATGAAATCCAGGTTCACGGTGGTAAAATCACGTAAGGGGTAGCCAAGATTCCGGACCAGGGTCAGGGCTTTCAGGAAAACTTCGGGCAGGATAACCGCAGAGCCGATATTGAAATACACACCGCCTTGATGCAGCGAGGTGATAACCGAGCACAGCAGCCGGAAATCCAGCATGCTCCCCTGGCCCAAAAGGTCTGGCCGGGCTTCAGGATGCATATGGATGATATCTGTCCCGATGGCTATATGGACCGTTGCCGGAATCCTCAACCGGCAGGCGGCTGCAAGGAGACTGGAACCGACATGGGGAGGGTTAAGCTCAACGAGATATTTGCCTATGGATTCACCGAGGCCAAGCCCTGATTCCACTCCTTCATTGATGGCCTGATTGATCTGTCTGCCGGTCTCTTCGGCCATGCCGAATTCTCCCCCGACAATGGCCTGATCGACATCTTCCGAGGTCTGACCATGAATGGCCAGTTCATAATCATGGATAATCCCCGCTCCATTGAACGCCAGGCCGGTTATCACGCCCCGCTGCATCAGGTCGATCACAACCGGACTTAAGCCGCACTTGATCACGTGGGCACCCATGGCCAGAACAACGCCCTTGCTTTCTCTGACAGCCTGGACCACCCGGTCAATCACTTCGAGAAAATCCTGGCCAGCCAGAATCCTGGGCAGCCCGTCCAGGAATTGGGAAAATGTCTGGCCCTGTTTCCCTGGTTTGGCAAACAGCTCTATCCTCACCTTGCTCTTTCGCTCGGCCAGAGGTTTTGTCCTGAGCTTTTCAAACTTCAGGGGCGAGAATGACGCTGGAGAAGATGGTTTTTGACTCATGCGCCTTTTGCCCCTTTCGGAAAAATCGCTTCTTCCACCAATTCACAGATGGCATGACCAATGGTGATGTGGGTTTCCTGAATGCGGGGCGTTTCCCGGATGGGAACAATGAGGCAAAGATCAGCCGCAG
Organism: bacterium; assembly: GCA_040755755.1. NCBI lineage: Bacteria > bacterium. Next base: position 69,406 of record JBFLZW010000022.1, read on the forward strand.
CCTTGATCTTTCCTCCGTCGCCGCCAAGCAGGGCAATAGTATAGAGCTCCATCTCCCGCGCTTTTTGCAGCCCCAATAATACATTGGGTGAATTGCCGCTGGTGCTGATGCCGATGGCCACATCTCCTTCCCTCCCCAGAGCCTCGATCTGACGGCTGAAGATGTGATCATAAGCAGCATCGTTACTGATGCTGGTCAGAACCGAGCTGTCAGTAGTCAGTGCGATGGCGGGCAATGCCGGACGATCGTATAAGAACCGGTTGACAAACTCCGCAGCCAGATGCTGTGCATCGGCTGCGCTGCCGCCATTTCCAAACAGCATAACCTTGCCGCCGCTCTGCAGGGAGAGTACAATCCGCGAGACAGCGGTTTCCAGAAGGTTGAGGTTTGATTTCAGGAAAACTTCTTTGGCCTCGATGCTTCGTTGAAATATTTGCTTCAGGCGATTTTGCAGGTCCATATAACTCCTTTGCCCTTGTTAAGTGAGGGTACTTTATGCTTGACGGTCCTTTTCGTTTCTGATATATCCTGTATAGATTTTTTTACCCGCTTCGGAGATATTCACCCACCCGCGATGGAGACATTCACCCATGGTCAAGGGAAAAATCCTTCTGGTTGTCACGGATGAAGCGAACAGGACAAAGTATGATCATTATCTGAAAAATATTACTCCGTTCGACCTGGCATCCGGATTGAATGAAGCCTACCAGCAATGTCTGAAGAGCTACTACGATTTAATCCTCGTCGATTTGAAACTGAGTCTCGGTCATGGAAGGCTCTACATTGAAAAGCTCAATTCCCTGTCGCATTCTCCTTCCATCCTGAAAATCAGGCCCCGGCAGGACCAGGTGGATGTCCTCCTCATGGAGCAGCGGGCGGTTGAGCGCCTGGATATTTTCCTCCAAAAGTTTTTTGCCAAACTTCAGGAGGAAGAAATCCTTGCTGCCAATGCCCGCAAATACAAGCGATACAGGTCTATCCTGCGGGTACTGATCAGGCAGGATCACTCTTCCGATTTTCTGCGGGCTAATACCCTCAATATATCCCAGGGGGGAATGTTTATCACCACCATATTTCCTTTCCAACCCGACCTCAGGCTTGAGGTCCAGATTCATGATGTGGCACCAGAGCCGATTCAAGCCGTTATTCGGGTTGCCTGGATGAGGCCCTGGGATGTCCCCCATCAATTGCCGGGCATCGGAGTCCAGTTTCTCTCATTCGCCCCGGAATCGGATCAGTATGTCGTCATGGACTATCTCAATAAATACCATGAGCAGCATAGAGGCGACAAATGAGGCGCACAAGCCTCTTTGTCATACTTTGTTCGGCAGCGAGGAAAAGCGTGCCAAAACACTCTCCCCGGCTTTTACCCGGTCTCCGACCCTGGTGATAATAACCGTATTCTCCCGGGGCAGGTATAAATCGACCCGGGACCCAAACCTGATGAGACCAAATCGCTTGCCCTTGTCCAGAGTGTCATCTACCTCTGCCCAGCACACGATCCTGCACGCCACCTGCCCGGCGATTTGAGTCATCCGGACCGGCCCTCCTGCAGTATCGAGCATCAGCGTGAGCTGCTCATTCAAAAGCGAGGCCTTCTCCCGGAAGGCGGGAAGAAATTTCCCGGGGTTATACATTTTTTTCAGGACCTTTCCCCGCAAAGGCATCCGGTTGACATGAACATTGAAAAGAGACATGAACACGCTGAGTTGAATGCCGGGGCATCCCAGAACATCTCCAGCCGGGATCTCGCGAATCTGGATCAGCGTGCCATCTGCTGGAGAAACAATCAGGTGCTCATCTTCCGGGGCCGTCCGCTCCGGATCGCGGAAGAAAAAGAGCACAAAGAGGGTCACAAAAAAAAGAAGCCCTGCTGCCAGGGGAAAACCTGTCAGCAGAGCCACAATCGTCAATGCAGCAAAAAAAAGAATAAAGGGAAAACCTTGTTTAGCTATTGGAATACGCATCATTACTTCACTTTTTCAGCCAGCTCATCATTCCTCGAATTTTTTGGCCAATCTGCTCTATCAAGTGCTCTTTCTGAATTCTCCGTTGAGCATTCAGCACCGGCCGGTTGGCTTTATTTTCAAGAATCCATTCCCTGGCAAATTCTCCTGATTGAATTTCGGCTAAGATCATCCGCATCTCATCGCGCACATCTTCGTTGATCACCCGGCTTCCCCGGGTCAAATCCCCGTATTCGGCAGTATCGCTGATTGCCTGCCGCATGCCGGAGAATCCCTTGGCATAGATGAGATCGGTAATCAGTTTTACCTCATGGAGGCATTCAAAATAAGCGATCTCCGGCTGATATCCAGCATCAACCAGGGTATCGAAACCGGCCTTGATCAGCTCCGTCAGGCCGCCGCACAAAACCGCCTGCTCACCGAACAGGTCCGTTTCCGTTTCCTCGGCAAAGGTGGTTTCCAGAACTCCCGCTCTGGTAGCTCCGATTCCCTTGGCATGAGCCAGGGCCAGCTCCTTGGCCTTCCCGCTGGCATTCTGCTGGACCGCGATCAGGGCTGGCACGCCATTGCCCTGCTCATAGGTCTCCCGGACTAAAAATCCCGGTCCCTTGGGCGCTACCATATAAACATCAACATCGGAGGGCGGCACAATCTGTCCGAAGTGGATGTTGAAGCCGTGGGAAAACACCAGGGCTTTGCCGCTGGTCATATGATCTTTGATATCCTGGGCATAAACATCGGCCTGATATTGATCGGGAACCAGGACCTGAATCACGTCGGCCCTGGCTGCCGCATCCCTGGTAGGCATGACCGTAAAGCCATCTTTTTCAGCCTGACTCCACTGCCGGCTTCCCATGATATCACTGATGATTACCGTGAGGCCGCTGTCCTTCATGTTCCTCGCCTGGGCAGCTCCCTGGTTTCCATAACCTACTACGGCAATGGTTTTGTCCTGGAGATACTTTAAATCAGCATCCTGCTCATAATACATTTTAGCCATTATATAACCTCCTTTTGTTTATTGCAAATGGGGAATGTACGATTTTTTCATCCCCTTTTCCTTGAGAAAGCATGATTTCGGTTTGATCCGCGACTGGCTGCCAGAGGCTAGAAGACTACTCCGATATGTAAGCCGTACATATCAGCTTCCGATCTTGGCTGGGAGAGGTAACGATATCTATCCCACATTCTGACTTTAACCGGGTCCGATTGGGAGAATCTCAAAGTTTCGTAAAAGAAGCTGGCTCTGATTCCCGGAAATCGAGACTTTTGCCAGGCAACACCTGTTTCAAAATAGTAAGAAACCTCTTCCCCAGGCTTGATTGTGACATGCTCACCTTCCACTACATCATCTGATGTGTTTTCATTATCCAGGGGAATTTTGGCTACAAATTCAATGAATCCTTTAATGCCATGCCTGGGAAAGACCATATCACCCCGGATGCCTAATGGAGCATAAATGCACGTCCATGTTTCCGTATACCCATGTACGTAGGTTGGATATAGATCATCGCTCTCCTGATACGTTGTATCGTTAATGTCTCTGTCCCAGTGCTTAACACCTAACCCGGCAAAGGGGCCAAATTGGACAAAGAGACCGTCGGAGATGTTGGAGTTTCTCGGTATGGTAAATCCTGGTCCGACGGTAAGCTCAGGCCTGTAGCCGAAATAGTCTACGTCGCTCGTTACCGGGTCGCCGCCCCAGGTTTGCCCGTCATAATCCACCGTGCCGCCAAATATCTCCAGCTTGCCTTTCAGCATCAGATGGACAGCGGTTTTTATTTTCGGCGGGATTTTCCCCGAGAATGTAAAACCTGCACCATAGATCGGGCCGGTTTCTTCCAGAAGACGTTCTCCATACTCATTGTATTCTGCCCATCTGTAGCTTTCTATTTTCTGATACACATTGAATTTAAATTCACTGGATCCACCGGCGGCATAACAATCCGTCATGATCAACATCGATAATAGAATCAGTGCTGCTCCAGCCAATCGCTGCATAATGGGTCTCTTTTCCCCTGATGAGCGTGGAAGCTCGTATGGCTTGATAACTCCAGATATTCATCAATCATCACTGACCACTGATTTTACTCCCCGTTGGCCGCTGCCTCCTGGATCCTGGCTCCGGAGCTCTTTTCCTGTTTTCCCCTCGACATGGCCACTTTCCCTGTCCGGGCGATTTCCTTGATGCCGATGGGTTTCAGCAGGTCGATCAGGGCATTGATCTTGCCCTCATCCCCGGTGACTTCCATAGTCATGGTTTTGGGATTCACATCAACGATCTTTCCCCGGAAGATGTCGGAAATCCGCAGAATCTCCGCCCGGTGAGTCTGAGGTGCGTCCACCTTGACGAGGACCATCTCCCGCTCCACATAATCGCTCTGAGTCAGATCACTGACCTTGATTACATCCACCAGGCGGCGCAGTTGCTTGATCACCTGCTCGATAATCTGGTCATCACCGCTGGTGAGAATGGTCATCCGCGAAATGCTCGGATCAATGGTCTCACCAACCGACAGGCTGTCGATGTTGAATCCCCGGGCACTGAACAGACTGGAAATCCTGGCCAGTACTCCGAACTTGTTCTCCACAAATACAGATATGGTATGTCGCACGATTCTCCCTCTCCTCTTGTGATAGCTGCTTCTTTAGATCGCTTGCTATTTATTCACTGCTTTTCATGGCCAGGGCAATCATGCCGGTCCTGGCCATTTCGCTGATGCCGAAAGGATTCAGCAGGCGCATCAGATTCTGGAGCACCCTTTCGGTTCCCGAAAGCTCAAGGGTGATAGTGTCTTCCGACATGTCAACGACTTTCGCTCCAAAGACATTGGCAATCTCGATAACTGACCCTCTGGTCTGGAGCGTGGTTTTGACGGTGATAATGGCCAGCTCTCTGGTGATAGCCTGATCATATTTCAAATCGGTGACATTCAACACATCGACCAGCTTGTTAACCTGTTTCATGACCTGGTCCAGTACCAGATCGTCTCCGGTGACCACGATAGTGATCCGGGTGACATCGGGATTTTCCGTTACCCCGGCAGCCAGGCTTTCGATGTTATATGAGCGCCGGGTAAACAGACCTACCACATGCGACAATACTCCGGGATGATTTCTTACCAGAACCGAGATAATGTGTCTCATTTACTCTTTCCTATCCAGCATATTATGGATGGCCCCTCCGGGCGGCACCATGGGGTAGACATTTTCCTCCGGGTCAACATGAAAATCGATAACCACCGGGTGATCCTCGGCAATAGCCCGCTCTATGGCGGAAGGCACATCTTCGGGTTTTTCCACCCGGATGCCAAGCGCCCCATACCCTTCGGCAATCTTGATGAAATCCGGGTTCCCGTTGAGTGTGGTCTGAGAATACCTGCGGCCGTAGAAAAGCTCCTGCCACTGCCGGACCATGCCTAAAAATCCATTGTTCAAAATGGCTATCTTGACATTGACCTTATTGTAAACGGCAGTGGCCAGCTCCTGAATATTCATCTGGAAGCTGCCGTCTCCGGCGATATCGAACACGATGCGGTCCGGACATCCGATCTTGGCTCCGATTGCAGCCGGAAATCCATAACCCATAGTCCCAAGCCCTCCTGAAGTGATAAAGGTCCTGGGCCGGGTGCTTTTGAAATACTGGGCTGCCCACATCTGGTTTTGCCCTACCTCGGTGGTGATGATCGCCTCACCGCGGGTTTTTTCATAAATCTGCTCAACGACATATTGGGGGCTGATCACTCCCTCTTTCTTCGGATAGGAAAGAGGAAAATCCCTTTTCCACTGGGCAATCTGCGAAATCCACTCTTCGTGGGCCTGGGGTTCGACCCGGTCAGCCAGCTCCTGAAGAAGGTCCCTGGCCTGGCCAATGAGACAAGCATCCACCTGAATGATCTTTCCCACCTCTGCCGGATCGATATCGAGATGGACGATTTTCGCCTCTTTGGCAAAGGTCGAGGGCTCCCCGGTTACCCGGTCATCGAACCTGGCCCCGACTGCAATCAAAAGATCACACTTGGCGACCGCGTAGTTGGCATACCGCGTTCCATGCATGCCCAGCATTCCCAGGCTTAAGGAATGGGTTTCCGGAAAACCTCCCTTGCCCATCAGGGTGGTGGTTACCGGCATCTGAGCCTTCTCAGCCAGTCGCAGCAAAGCCTCATGTGCTTTGTCTGATTTGATGACCCCGCCTCCGGCATATATTACCGGCCGTTTGGCGTCCCGGATCAGTGAAAGGATCTTCTCAAGCTGCCGATCCCGTTCGACTGGATCAAGATGCGGCCTCCTTTGCGGCAGGGTCAGCGCAGGAACCGGCGGATCATCGATCTGAATGGTCTGGACATCCTTGGGAAGGTCGATCAGCACCGGCCCGGGCCGTCCGCTGATCGCCAGATGAAAGGCCTCATACATCACCTCTTTTAATCTGGATGTCTCCTTGACCAGGTAATTATACTTGGTTACCGGAATGCTGATGCCGTAGATATCCGCCTCCTGGAAGCTGTCAATGCCCAGAAGGTGTGTTGAAACCTGGCCGGTAAAGGCAACCACGGGAACGGAATCCATAAAGGCGGTCGCCAGTCCGGTGACCAGGTTGGTGGCACCGGGGCCGGAGGTGGCCATGCAGACACCTACCTTGCCGGTGGCCCGTGCATATCCATCCGCTGCATGGATTGCACCCTGCTCATGCCGCGAGAGAATGTGGCGGATCGGAGCATGATAAAGCTCATCGTAAATTGGCAGCAGCACTCCGCCTGGATAGCCGAACATCGTATTCACGCCATGCTCAAGCAACGTCTCGACAAATATTTTCGCACCTGTTTTTTTCAAAGGGGAAACCTCTCCTTACGATAACATCATTTCCTCGATCCCTGCACCGGCAGGGACCATGGGGAACACATTTTCCTCACAAGCGACCCGAAAATCGATAACCACCGGCTTATCAACCGAAATAGCCTCGCTGATCACCGTGCGCACTTCATCCGGCCTGCTGGCCCGAAGACCCACGGCTCCGTAGGCCTCGGCCAGTTTGACAAAATCCGGAGCACACTTGAGACAGATACCGGAGTAGCGCTTGTGCATGAATAACTCCTGCCACTGCCGGACCATTCCCAGACACTGGTTATTGATGATCGCTATCTTCACCGGCAGGTTATGCTGCACTGCCGTAGCCAGTTCCTGGAGGACCATCTGGAAGCTGCCGTCTCCGGCAATATCAAAGACCAGCTTGTCAGGGCAGGCAACCTGGGCACCGATGGCTGCCGGAAATCCGAAGCCCATAGTCCCCAGACCTCCGGAAGTTATCAGGGTCCTGCGGTCATTGAATTTATAGTAATGGGCCACCCACATCTGATGCTGGCCGACATCCGTGGCAATAATGGCCCGGTCCTTGACCAGCTCGTAGATCTGCTCGATCACGTACTGGGGCTTGATGGTTTCATCATCCTGCTGATAGGAAAGCGGAAAATCCCTTTTCCATTCTCCGATCCGCTCGATCCAGGCCGCATAATCGCCGGGAACCACGTTTTTGTTGATTTCCCGGAGAATCAGTCTGGCATCGCCGACAATCGGTATATGGACCCGTACGTTTTTACTGATGGTTGCAGGATCGATATCGATGTGAACATATTTGGCCTTGGGAGCGAATTTTTCCAGTTTTCCCGTAGCCCGGTCATCGAACCTGGCCCCGATGGCAATCAAAAGGTCACAATCCGTGACCGCCAGATTGGCATACTTGGTTCCATGCATGCCGAGCATTCCCAGAAACAGGGGATGGTCGCCGGGAATGCCTCCCAGGCCCAGCAGGGTGCTGGTAACCGGGATACTGGTTTTGGTGACCAGATCGAGCAGCTCCTGGGCCGCTCCGGAACGGATGACCCCTCCGCCGGAATAGATGAGCGGACGTTTGGCCCTGGCAATCAATTTGAGGGCCGATTCGATCTGTTTGGGGTGCCCGACATAGTTTGGCTTGTAACCGCGAATCGAAACCTCGGCAGGATAATGAAACTCGGTCTCGTCCAGGAGCACATCCTTGGGCAGGTCTACCAGCACCGGCCCCGGTCTTCCGGTGGTGGCGATATGGAAAGCCTCTTTGATGGTTCTGGCCAGGTCCTTGACCTGGCTGACCAGGTAATTATGCTTGGTAATGGAGCGGGTAATGCCGACAATATCCACTTCCTGAAAGGCATCGTTGCCGATCATGCTGGTGGGGACCTGGCCGGTAAAGACCACGACCGGGATGGAATCCATAAAGGCGGTGGCCAGGCCGGTCACGGTGTTCGTGGCTCCCGGACCGGAGGTGACCAGGCATACTCCCGGCTTTCCGGAAGCACGGGCATAGCCGTCAGCGGCATGAATCGCTCCCTGCTCATGCCGAACCAGAATGTGCTTGATATCCGATTCCAGAAACTGGTTGTAAATACCCAGGATCGTTGCTCCGGGAAAGCCGAAAACATGACTTACCTTTTCTTCCTTCAGACTGCGAATAAATATTTCCGATCCGCTGATTTTCACGGGTTGCTCCCATCATTTTGGTGGTCTATGGATGTTCGTGGGGTGGGAAAGAAAATAACGGCAGATGCAGATACATTCCCCAACTCGCTCTTATTTTCGAAGAACAGCTCCCGTATTGGCCGAAGTCACCAGTTGTGCGTAGCGCTTGAGATACCCTTTCTGGACCCGGCCTGCCGGAGCAGTCCACTGCCTGCGTCGCTCAGCTTCTGTTTTTTCATCCACCTCCCAGATCAACTGTCGGGCAGGAATGTCAATCGTGATCCGATCTCCATCCTGAATCAGGGCAATCGGCCCTCCCTCCATAGCTTCAGGCGAGACATGGCCGATGCAGGGGCCTCGTGTTCCTCCCGAAAACCGGCCATCGGTAATCAGAGCCACCGATTCGGTCAGGCCCATGCCAACCAGGGCAGCCGTGGGAGAGAGCATCTCGCGCATGCCCGGACCTCCCTTTGGTCCTTCATATCGAATAATCACCACACTGCCTTCGGAAATTTGTTTATTCATAATAGCCTGCATGGCTTTCTCTTCGGAATCGAACACCCGGGCCTGGCCGGAAAACCGCAGGGTTTTTTCACTCACCGCCGACTGTTTGACAATGGCGCCATCCGGGGCCAGGTTTCCCCGCAGAACCGCAATTCCTCCCTCGGCATGATAGGGGTTATCCAGAGAATGAACGACATCCTCATCGAAGATCTCTGCCTGTTCGGCGATCCGGACAATGGACTGGCCGCAGACGGTCGGATTATCTTTGAGCTTGCTGGCAAGCCTTTTCAATACTGCCGGAATGCCACCGGCGAATTCAAGATCTTCCATAAAGTGCTCACCACCCGGCCGAAGACTGGCAATATGTGCGGTATCCCTGCTCAGGCGGTCAAAAAGCTCAAGCGGAGTATCCACTTCCGCGTCTGCGGCAATGGCCGGGATATGTAAAACCGTATTGGTCGAGCCTCCAAGGGCAAGGTCAACCCGAATGGCATTCTCGAAAGCCGCCGGTGTCATGATCTGCCGGGGGGTAATTCCATCCCTGATCAGAGACACTACCTGTCGTCCGCTTTCGAAGGCCAGTCTTTTCTTTTTGGCCGAGACAGCCAGAGCGGTAGCTGAACCGGGCAGTGACATGCCAAGGGCTTCGGTAATGCAGGCCATGGTATTTGCCGTATACATTCCCTGACACGAACCGGCTCCAGGGCAGGCCTCGATTTCAAGTGCCTCGACTTCCTCTTCAGAAATCAATCCCTGCTGACACTTGCCCACTGCCTCAAAGGTATCCCGGACCAGCGATAACCTTCTGGTCTTATACCGTCCGGAAATCATCGGACCGGCGGTGACCACGATGGCCGGGATATCGAGCCGGGCTGCGGCCATTAACATGCCGGGCGTGATTTTATCACAATTGGTCAGCAGGATCAACCCGTCCAGACAATGGGCCGAGGCAATGGTTTCCACCATGTCGGCGATCAATTCCCGTGACGGCAGAGAGTATTTCATCCCCGAATGACCCATGGCGATTCCGTCACAGATGCCGGGAATGCCGAACAAAAATGCATACCCTCCGCCGGTATGGATCCCCTTCTCAATGGCTCTTTCCAGGTCTCGCATACCCACATGCCCCGGAATCAGGTCGGTAAAGGAGGAAGCGATTCCTACCTTGGGCATATCCAGTGCGCTTTTGGGAAATCCGGTTCCGTATAATAAGGCCCGGTGCGGTGCTCTCTCTAATCCTTTGGTAATGTCTTGACTCTTCATCTTCCCCTCGAATTTTTGTTAAGAATAGAGAAACCGGGAGTCAGGAGTCAGAACACAGGAGTCAGGAGGAAAAGTATTTATTCTGACTTCTGACTTCTGACTCCTGACTCCTCCTTAATGAATTTGATTGCGGTATTGGCGAATAATCTGGGCCATGCGGTCCTTGGCCTGGAGTTTGAGTTTCTTGAGATCGGTTTGTTTAATCACCTGATCCTGGGTCAAGTGGTGGCTGCCGGCTAAAGATGCCAGTTCCTGTTCGTAGTGCTGATGAAGACTTTCCAACTGCCTGAATTCCCGGTTTGTCATTCGCAAAGAGGCTTTTATATCTTCTTCATACTGCTGGTCCAATCCCAGGGTCCTCCTTTGGTTTTATTGGGGAACAACTCTGTATCCATCACGTAAAGCAGTCAGTACCTCCTTCAACCTGGCCGGTGATTTCCTGGTCCTGATCAATTCCCATTTTTCCCTTTCCATCTCCTGCTTCTCCGCCTCGGTCAGGATGCGGACATAGGGAATATCAGCCAGTTCCTTACCTCCTAATCGGAAAGAAGAGACCCTTTCACCGGAGGGTAAAATATCGCTCTGGACTTTGGACAGGTATAACCTGGCCAATTCTTCAGGAGATTGCGCTTTGGCCTGGGTGAGTATCTCGGTAATCTCCTTCTGCATCTGGCTCATGACCAGAGGTACCAGGTCAGCGGCCTGGACATCCCTGGGGATGATGGTTTCAAGAAGAATTTCCCGGCCGCCGGATGGCTGGGCCGCCGGGCCTGCGGAAGCCGGTCTGGTCTGCGTTGCCTGCGGCAGAGGAACAGCGGCTGCCGGTTGCTGGGCAGGGGACTGAGGTATGGCCGCCGCTGCCGGAGACTGGGCAACAACTGCCGGTGCCGGAGGCTGGACCGCGACTTCAGGAGATTGGGAAATAATTGCCGATTGCAGCTCCGCTTGCCGGGTTTCAGTGCTCCTGGCCTCGTCTTTGGCCTTTGCCGGGGTATCCGCAGGGACAGGGAGAAATTCCTTGATATAATAATCTCCCTCTTTCTTTCCCCTGTTCAGAGCTTTTACTGCCGGTACCCTGGCTGTCGCCAGGGCAGGTGCGGCTGTCGGCTGAGATGCAGACTGGCTGCCGCTTTGCGGCTGCTCTTTGGCCTGCCTGGTCTGCGACTGGTAAACTTCTTCTGCTCTTCCCAGCCAGATCCTCACCTGGGCCGCATCCCGGCTGTTCGGGGATTCGAATTGCAGGAACTGCTGATAGTAGCGGATTGCATTGGCATAATCCTTCAGGCTGAAATCATAGGTCTTGGCAATATTATATAAAGCATCCGTATACTGCGGATAAATCTGCAGCGCTTTCAAATACTCTTTCACCGCTTCTTCAGGTTTCCCCATGTTGTTGTATTCGTTCCCCTTCTCTTTATATGCCCGGGCCTCTTCCTCCGGTGTCCGGGGGGCGGGGGCAGCCTGCTGCTGGCTCAATTCGGCGGGGACCGGCTGAATCTCCTGGGGTGCTGCCTGCTGTGGCGCCGCTTCCTGCGGCATTGTCTCTTGCCCGGGAAGAGCAGGGGAAGGAGGAATCGCGGCCACTGCTGCCGGGCTTTCCACCGGGGCCGGGCTTTCCACCGGGGATGCCGGTGGCTGCTCTGCCGCCTGGCCAGCCGCCTGGGATGGCGCGGGTGCGCTCTCCTGAGCGGATGAGGCTGCTGCCTGCGCGGTTCCCTGGGGAGCCATCACTGTCCCCTGGGATACTGCCGTCTGCTGAGACGGAGCTGCCACCTGAGCCGCTACCTGCTGGGATGATGAAGAGGCTTTTTGATCGCTCTTCGCCGGGGGTACCTCTTTCGCCTGTGCCGATTGGGCCTGCTGCGCTTGATGTGCTGCTTCCTTTGGCCGGGTATTTTTTGCAGCAGCCAGTTTCTGTCCGGCCTCAGTCAGCCATTTTTTGACCTGCTTGCCATCGGCAGTGTCACCTTCGAGCTGAATGAACCGTTTGAAATAAGAAATTGCCTTGGCATAGTCCTTTAAATCCAGGTAGTAGGTCAGACCTGCATTGTACAGGGCATCGGTAAATCCGGGATACAGCTTGATGGCTTTTTCATATTCGGCAATCCCTTTTTCAAATTCCCCTTTCTCACAGTATTCGTTTCCCTTTTGATTATGATTTTTCGCTTCTTTGGGAATGGTCTGCGCATTAGCCATCCGGATACAGGACAAACTGATAAAGCTCATAAATATCAAGAGGAAAACCGCAAGCCGCCTCTTTTGTATCATGGTACATCCTCCTACAGACAAGAAGTATAAAGTATTCAGTAATGTTTTGTTTCAATTTATCATAGGAAAAGAGCTTATGTCAAGCACAAATCCTGACCTTGATTTTTACCGGCCTTTTGTATTATGCTGGCTTTTTATGCTCGTAATCTGTTATTTGTGAGGAGATTTTATGCCGGAACTGCCGGAGGTCGAAACCATTGTCCAAAGTCTGCGGCCACGCATTCTGGGAAGAAAAGTCACTGACCTGAAAATTTACCTGCCCAAGATCATCGGTGCTGCGGGGCAGGGTGTCCCGGAGAATCTGGTCGGTAAAACCCTGGTCAACGCCTTCCGCTGGGGGAAAAACATCATTCTGGAATTTTCAAAGGGATGGTATGCCCGGATTCATCTGAAAATGACCGGACAACTGCTGGTGAATCTTCCCCGGGATCCTGTCCGCAAGCACACCCATGTCATTTTCTCGCTCGACGGAGGAGAGCTGGAATTACGGTACCGGGACATCCGGCAGTTTGGATACATCCAGATCCTGACTGCTGAAGAATGGACGAAGTGGCGCGATGGCAATTTTGTCGGACCCGATCCTCTGGAAATCTCCTTTCCCTGCTTCCGGGAAAGGCTTCAGTCCAGGAGAGGAAAAATCAAGGCCGTACTGTTGAACCAGGCTTTCCTGCGGGGCCTTGGAAACATTTATGTGGATGAAACCCTGCACCATGCCGGGATCCACCCGGAAACCCCGGCAGCCCGGTTATCCACCGAAAAGATACAAGCTCTCTACCACACCATGCAAAGCGTTCTTCAGGACGCTATCCGGCATCAGGGATCTTCAATCCGCGATTATGTTGAATCATCAGGAAAGCAGGGCCAATATCAAAACCAGCACCTGGTTTATGGCCGGTGTGGCCTCCCGTGCCGTCGATGCAGCACCAGGATAGAGAAAATTCAGGTGGCGGGCCGCAGCACCTGTTTCTGCCCACGGTGTCAGAGGAGAGGGGGGTGAGGGGGAGTGGGGCGGCGTGCCTGCCCCACTCCCGAAAAGAATTCAGAATTCGAGTCTCAACCGGAGAGTCCAGTCCTTGACGTTTGATACATCCGCATCTTCCACTTCCGTAACCCGGTATTCAGACATCAGGGTGACATGCTCATGCAGCTCATAATTGATTCCCGCACTTACCCGGTATTCCACACCTACCAGTGAATCAGGATCATAATCCTGGTAACCATCCACGCCATCATCGTATCCTTCAAACCTGCCGACCAGCTCCAGTTCCGGCTGGGGCTTGAAAGCTCCGGAAATGGAATAGGCCGAATCCTTGGAGCGGCCCTGGTCTCTTTCCAGTGCCTTGATATATTCGGCATCAAAGGTCAGACTATCCTGATATGCCGCCGACAGGCTGGCCCCCAGAGAATCGTTGCGGTCATTCACTCCCTGCTCTGAATCAAAGTAAACACTCATTTTGAGGAATTCCCCCGGAGCAAAGGAGGCATTGACCATATAATTGCCAAAATCGTTTTCAGGTTCAGCCAGGTTAGGATCTGCAAAGCGGGCCTCCCTGCTGGAATAGCCGGTCACGGAAACATCCACACCCTCGATTTCCTCCAGAGCAAAGATAAAACTCACTGCCGGGGCATTGATTTCATAGGCATCCTGGGTCAGGGGGTCTGTGGTCAGGTGATTGTTGAATACTCCAAAGGGAAGGTACCACTTTCCGGCCATGATGGTCAGAGGCTGATCAACCAGCTTGGACAACGTCAGGTAAGCTTCATCCACAACAAGGTTGTAACTCTCTTCTTCATCTCCACCTTCGTATTCATAATTAACCAGAGCATGGGCTGAAACATGCTCGTCGAGCTCACTGTCGATGGACAGCTCAAACAAATCCAGTTTGAGGTCACTGGAAGTATCGGTATTCTTTTGCTTTCCCCCGAACAGGTCCACATCAATGGTTCCGCCGATCTCCAGTTTCTCAGCCCGCGCCCGACCAGCAAAGCTCAGTGCACAAGCCAGGAGGACACAAATAAAAACCGTACGCAAGGTATATTCTTTTCCCATTTTTTTCTCCTTCTCTACCTTTCTCTTATTTGAACCACGGTATTTCTGCCTGCTTTACCAATCCAACGGAAGGCATGATCAGCCTTTCGTCATAGCGGATGTCCCGAAATTAATAATAAACTATAATAAGTTATAATACTTCGATCTTTCTGTCAAGCATTTTGCTGTTCTGTTGCCGGTCACGGAATGCGAAATAGACAGGAACCCCATAATATAGTTATAAATATTATTAAATTTTATGTCTATTTTTATTATTCGCTTGACTCAGGAATGAAGTGTGTTTACTATTGAATCATTCACTTTTATTTAAAAAGTTGAGGAATTTGCCCATGGCTACTGACATGGTTCAGGAGATCAGGTTAAGGACCTCGATTGTGCTTTTAGCCCTGGTTGTTGGTATCTCCTGCATTATCAGCATTTCCTCTCTGGGTGGATGCGGCGGAGGCGGTGGGAACATCACTCACGAGAATCCTGGACCTGGAGGACCTGGCCAGGTGCCGGATGAGGAGATACCCATCGAGGTGCCTGCCGACTCCTGGGGGCAGCTTCCTTTGGTCAGGATCATGGCCGAAGGTGAATTGAAGCCGAAGATCAGGGCTGTTTTCGACAGCGGGGGCAATGTGCACATCTCGTGCCTCCACGCCAGCGGCATCGATGGAGAGTACCAGCTCAGTTGTCTGTCCTGGAACTGGAAAAACTTTCTGAATCCTGCCGGGCAGGAACTGGAGCCTGTTGCCGGTATCGACAATTGCCAGGTTCCGGCCTTTACCCTGACCAGGGATAACTGCCCGGTGCTCGCCTACCGGGGAGGAACACTGCGGGGGTGCAGCGGGGAAGAGCCGCTGCTGGAGTCAGATGCCATAATCAGTCTCAGGGAAAAAGGTGCCTGGTCATCCTGGACCGGTGCTGAAGGAGTAGCTGAAAAGGATTCTTCTGTGGGGCTTGCGGGGACTGAAGTGTCGATAGTCACTGATTCGAAGGGATATATCCACCTGAGCTATCAGCTTCTTTCCGAAAGCTGCCGGGATAAAAGCGTATCTGCGGACCTTTATTATCTCAAAAAACACCGCTCATCCCTTGGGAGCGGGGTTCTTGCGGAGAGGGTGGAAGAAGAGGACCGGAATGGCGAACGCCATTTCCTCGGAGCCCATTGCAGCATTATCCTGGACAGGGCTGAGAACCCGGTGATTTTCCACTTTGCCGAGTTTTCAGACCGGACAAAGGGACTTCGGGTTGCCCGAAAACGATCCGATGGAACGTGGAGGAGCGAATGGATTGAGCAGGGATGCGAGGCAGGGTGCATTAGCTGTGCCAGAGACGTCAAAACCGGATATATTGGAGTCGCTTACCAGGTAAAGAGCTATACGCCTGACAGTGGCCGGGACGATATTTACTGCTTGCGATATGCGGTTGCGGATGAGCAATTCTCCACCTGGGAACTCATGATGGTGGATGACAGTGTAAGGTGTGGAGATTATTGCAGTCTGGCCTTCGACTCACAGGGATGTCCGGCCATCGCCTATTATGAGATACAGAACCTCGATCCCCCATACCCCTTGAAAAACCTTAAATTTGCCTATCTCAAGAACGGGTCCTGGAATACGGAAGTCATTGCTTCGCAAGGGGATATCGGCCTGTATAACAGTTTATGGCTGGATAAAGATAACCGGGCCTTCATCTGCTCCTGCTCCACTACGGACGAAACGGTTTACCTTTTCTATCGGGACCTCGCTCACCGGTATGATTCCGGTGAATCCTCCGAATAAGTCGAATTGAAGGTATAGGAAGCCACAATGCCCTGGTCATCAAATCGTACGATAAGGTCGCGTGTCTTTGGACTTCCGAACAGGGAATATCGATAGTAGGCGTAGGTCCAGGTTTTCATCCCATCATCAATTCCTGTACGCCACGGAGTCCCGAAGAGGCGGTCAACCTCCGCCCGGCTTGTCTTTCCTTTTTGGAGCTGATACACGGCTGCAACCGGAAAATCACGGCCAATAGTGACACAACCGGCTGCCGTAGCCAGGGTTGATACCGCAAGTATAAGGCAGGCACGGCAGGCAATTCCACCTTGCTTTCCGGCATGTCTTCCGAGTTCTCTCATAGTCGATTCCCCATCTTTCTCACTTATAGATCGGTAAGATCTGAAAATTGTTGATACCTTCCATGAAAAAGCCGAAAATACATGAGGGAGAACAACTTTTTGATTTGCCTGTGATATCCGTGGTCATTTTTTCATGAGGATTTTCAGCTATGGAAGGAAAAAGGGGACCTTCGGTGTCAGGGGTACCGGGCTGGTGGAGCACCCTTGTGTGGCCGCTTGTCCTTCTTATCCTGATTGTATATTTCCTGGGTGTCTACAGTACCAGAGAAGCCGGGGTAATATCCTACTCTGATTTCAAAAAGAACGTGAGTCAGGGGAAGGTATCGGAAATAACCTTCAAGGGCAGGGAAATAACCGGGACGCTTAAAGGGCCACAGCAGCCTCATGAGAGGGGACAGTATTTCAAAACCATCATGCCTGCTGTCGATGACCCTGAGCTCCTGGAGCTTCTTGAAAAAAA
The DNA here is from genome assembly GCA_040755755.1 of bacterium. Classification (NCBI taxonomy): domain Bacteria; species bacterium. Next base: position 86,514 of record JBFLZW010000022.1, read on the forward strand.
TAACGTTATCATCAAAGCCGAATCGGGAAACAATGCCTGGTTCACTACTCTCCTCCTCGCTTTCCTTCCCTGGATCCTGATCATCGGTCTTTTGGTTTATAGCACCAGGAAAATGGGGGACCGGCTGGGCGGGGCAGGGGGAGGGCCGTTTGCATTCGGCAAATCCAGGGCCAGGCTCTACACCAGGTCGGATGTCAGGATTACTTTCCAGGATGTGGCCGGGCTCTCCAGTGCCAAAAAAGAGCTTCAGGAAATCGTTGACTTTCTGAAAAGGCCATCAAAATACCAGATGCTGGGTGGTGAGCTGCCAAAGGGTATCCTGCTGGTAGGACCTCCGGGAACGGGAAAGACATTGGTGGCACGGGCTACTGCCGGAGAGGCGGGGGTCCCTTTTTTCAGTATCAGCGGCTCCGAGTTTGTCGAGATGTTTGTCGGCGTCGGCGCAGCCAGAGTGAGGGATATGTTCAATAGAGCCAAAAAAGAAGCCCCTTCGATCATTTTCATCGATGAGATGGACTCCATCGGCCGCGTCCGGGGCACCGGGCTGGGAGGGGGCCATGATGAGCGGGAGCAGACCCTGAATCAGATCCTCTCCGAGATGGACGGCTTTGCCCCTCATGAATCCGTGATCGTCATGGCGGCCACGAACCGGCCTGATGTCCTCGATCCCGCCCTGGTCAGGCCCGGACGGTTCGATCGCCACATCACCCTTGAGCTTCCCCAGAGGAAAGCCCGTCATGAAATCCTGCAAATCCATACCCGGAAAATGCCGCTCACTCAGGATGTGAACCTGGACAACCTGGCTGGCAGGACAGCGGGATTTTCCGGAGCGGACCTGAAAAACCTGGTCAATGAAGCTGCCCTTTTGGCCGCCCGTAAGGATAAGGTGGCGATCGATACCGGGGACTTTGACCAGGCCAGGGATAAAATCATCATGGGTGTCAAGCGGGATGAGATGGTCAGCGATAAGGAAAGAAAAATAATCGCTTATCATGAGGCTGGCCATGCCCTGCTGGCCAGGCTCCTGCCAGGGGCGGACCCCCTGGAAAAAGTAACCATTATCCCCCGCGGCCAATCTCTGGGAGCAACCGAGCAAACTCCCAAAGAAGACCACTACAACCTGAGCCGCTCGTACCTGCTCAACCGCATAGCCATTATGCTGGGAGGAAGAGTGGCCGAAAAGCTCGTCTTTCAGGATATCACCTCCGGAGCAGCCGACGATCTGAAAGAGTCCACCCGGCTGGCGCGGCGCATGGTTTCCCAGTGGGGAATGAGCGATAAGCTTGGCCCCATTACCTTCTCACGGGGTGAGCCCCATCCGTTTCTGGGCCGGGAGCTTACCGAGCTGAAGGATTTCAGTGAGATCACCGCCCGGCTGATCGATGAGGAAATACAAAGGATTGTCCAGGATATGGAAAAGAAGGCGGAAGCGGTCCTGCATGCAAACCGCGACAAACTGGATACCCTGGCTCAAGGCTTGCTGGAGCATGAGAGCCTGTCAAATGAGGAAGTCGATCAACTGCTGGGATTCATCGGGCCGTGATCTCCAAGTGCACACCTGAGAGGTGGGCAAACCGAGCTGTTTTGCTATTCTTCCTCCATTTTCTGCTTTCTCCATGCAGGCAAAAGCTGCAAAGAGAACGATATCATAGATATGATTACCATCATGTTTATCGTAATAAGGTAGTAAAACGATAACAAAATAACTGCATAAAAAGCATACTAGTTAAGGAGAACAGCAATGGCACCTGAATTAGCCAGACGGCGTGGCAGGGAAATGATGGCTCGACCGATGTCCTCGCTCTTTCCTTCAATACGTGAGCAGATGGACAGGATAAGCAGAATGTTTGATGAGCTTTTCGGGATGGAGGAGATGGGTCCAATGGCCATGTGGAGTCCTCCGCTCGATATATCTGAAACCAATGATAAGGTCATAGTCACGGCAGACCTGCCGGGGATCAAACCCGATAACCTGGAAATTTCCGTATCGGAAAACATGCTCACCATGCGGGGAGAGAAAGAGGAGGAAAGAGAAGAGGAAGGAAAATACTCTTTCTGCCGTGAACGCAGATACGGATCGTTCAGCCGGAGTATAGAGCTTCCTACTGATGTGAACAGTGACAAGGTTAATGCTACATATCGTAACGGAGTGCTGAAAATTGAAATGCAGAAATTACCCGAACGGGCACGCAAAAAAATAGCCGTAAGATCCGAATAGCGGCAAAAACACCCTCTCTTGACCGCAGAGAAACTTCCATTGCATGTATGCAGCGTGTCAGAATTGGCTTTCCCAAGCGGTCTCAAGATTCCCTCTCACCCTATCCTTCTCCTCTCCAGGAGAAAGGGTGGGTGAGGGGGATATCTTAAAAAAACTTACTGCTGATTATAATAAATCATCGACATGGTTAAATAAATGAGCATAAACCTTCAGGGTTATTTAAATATTGTACGAGAAGAGATAGAAAAAGCGTTATTTTTTTATATGTGTGTTTTAATTTTTTATAAGGAGACGATACATGGTAAAAGCTGCAATAAGGCTTATTCTATCCAGCCTTTTGGTTTTGTGCCTCCTGCCGGCCAGCGCCGGTGCTGAATCCTGGGAACAGGTTGTCACCAGGGGATTTGGAGATCCAAGTAATGATTATGCCTGGAGTATGGCCACGTTTAAAGGAAAGCTCTATGTCGGAACGCTGAATTTCATGAAGGGAGCGGAAATCTGGTTCAGCAGTACCGGTGATCCGGACAACTGGCACAGGGTTTATAATTCCCCTTCCTCCATTCTGGGCAATATCGGGGTGCGCAATCTCTATGTTGACGACAATCAGGCCATGTATGCCTGCATGGTGAATGCCGGTGGAGCCGAAATTCTGAGGACGACGAACGGGCGCAGGTGGAACAGGGTCGGAAGGCTGAGTAATCGGGGCAATGCTGCTCTGCGCTGCATGGTCCGGTTTGGCGATTATCTCTATGCGGGTGCGGGCAGCGATAAAGCCCAGATGTATCGAAGCAGTAACGGATTCAACTGGCAGCCGGTCATGACCAACCCGGACCTGGCCTCCACGCAGGTCCATGGTCTTCAGTCAGGCAAAAAGGTCAACAATAATACCATGATTGGAGAATTGGCAGTTTTCAATAAGTATCTCTACGCCTTTACCTGGACCAGGGAGGTCAGATACCAGGATATCGTCGAGCACATGCTCGGACTGGAGGTGAAAAGAGAAAGATCCGAAGGGCGCAAGAATTGCTCTCCCGGTGCCTTTGAGGTCTGGCGCAGTAACGATGGAATTAACTGGGAGAAAGTAATAGGCCAGGGTGATATCTACGGCAACGGCATGGGCTTAAGCCTTCGGGATCCTGATGCTGGCCTGGATAATGACGTGGTTACTTCAGCCATTGTTTTTCAGGACCGGCTCTATCTGGGAACCCTGAATGCCCATGCCGATACCGCCATCTGGAGAACATCCGATGGAACCGAATGGACCAAGGTTCTGGATTTTGAAGACCTGGGCGAGACGGCTAATTATTATATCTGGCGTATGATCGTTTTTCAGAACAGGCTCTTTATCGGCACCATGAATGTCGGGCCGGTCAAGAGAAACCCTGGAGTGACCGGCGCTCAAATCTGGGTTTCCGAATCCGGTGATCCGGGCACATTTTATAACCTTGTCCATAACGGCTTTGATGGACAGACCTGGTCCGATGGTGCAAACATAGAGATACCGAAAAACATCGGCATCCGCACCTTCGGTATCTTTCGCAATACTCTCTATGCAGGAACAGCCACGATCATCAGCACTCCGGTACCCAGGAGCCAGTCAAATGGGGATACCCAACTTGCCGGCCTCGACATCGGGTGTGAAATCTGGCGGATGGTTTCTGAACCCGATCCTGCGGCCAACCCTTCACCTTCGGTCAACGTCCATCTCGACCCTCCTTTGTAGAAATGGAGGGCTTTAGTCCGCCGAAGCTTTTCGGTCGAGAATTTCTCCCCGGCTGCTCACCCTTATTCTCTCAACCGGGATAGTAACACCTGCGGCAGCCAGACCCCTTTCAACAATTATGGACAGTCCGCTGCAGCAGGGAACTTCCATCATCAGGATGGTGATCCGCTTGATTTTGGCGGTTTGAAAGATGGCGGTAAATTTCCTGATATACTCTTCAGCCTGGTCGAATTTGGGACATCCCATCAGAACAGCTCTGCCGGATAAAAAGTCACGATGGAGATCGGGATAGGCAACGGCTGCACAGTCAGCAGTTACCAGAAGATCCGCTTCCTTGAGAAAGGGAGCGCTCGGCGGCACCAGCCTGATCTGAACAGGCCAGTGGGAAAGGCCTGAAGCGGTATCTGCACACTGGCAGGCCGGATGACTGTCCCCGGGGCCGGATCCTGACTGCCCGAAGCTCTCAAGATGGGTAGAAGGGCACCCGCAGGCCAGAGACGCCTCCTGCCGGGGCTGTCGGGTTTCTCCGGCTTTCACCTGATGGGCCTCCCGGCTCTCCTGGTGGTTCAGATACTCCTGGACAGATGCCGCGTCGAAGTCATCGGCCATTCGTTCGGTGATCTTCAGTGCTCCAGTGGGACACTCTCCAAGACAGGCCCCCAGTCCGTCACAGTACTTTTCAGCTACCAGCCGGGCCTTGCCGTCAATAATCTGAATGGCTCCTTCCGCGCACGAAGGCACGCACTGGCCGCAGCCGTTACAAAGCTCGTCGTTGATTTCAATAATTTTTCGTTTTACTTTCATGGCTTGTTCTCTCCCTGGTGCAGGTAAACCTCACCCGCCATACAATCTGGAATTGCTGGATACAGCGACGATCTCTCCGAGCGAAAGATATCTCTCAAAGGAGTATGCTCCTGGCCAACTCACGGCCGCTCTCGGTCAGAAATGCCCGGTCGATGATGGCTGATATCTTCTCTTTGCCCCTGGCAGTCTCTCCGGTCTCTTCCTCCTCCAGGTTGGTGATGAGATCGGCATCGTATACGGCCTTGAAATTCGCCGTCTCTTCAGCCCTGGGGTGATGGTGGTGGCCGACAATGTCGGCTACCTCATCGATCAGTTCCTGACTGGCCCCACAGCCGGCCAGGATGTTCCTGGCGATTGGCGGCCCTTCCTCCTCCTGATAGCGGGCATCGGTACTGTTATACTTGCGCTCGGCCTCTTTGATGCCGATATCGTGCAGATAGGCGGCTGAAAGAACCACAGCCATATCCGCGCCAGTCTGCCGGGCGATTCGCTCAGCGTACCGGGCCACTTTGGTCGCATGACCGATCCGCCTGAAGTCCTTTTGAAAATAGCTCTTCATGGCCACAGCCACGCGGGATTTGAGGAGGTCATCCTTGTGAGTGACCCTGTCCGGATCTCCCAGACACTCCCTGGCAAACCGGCAATAGGCCGCACACCCGAAATCCATCCGGGGGTTGAGCATCTCATGTCCGCAGTGCTTGCAGCGCCTTTTGGATTCGTCTTTGAAAAACTCTATGGCCTGCCCGCACCCCGGACATTTGACTTCAAATATGGCATCGGGCTTCCAGAAGCGGGTATCCTGACCCGGACATCTCATTGCAGTGTCCTCCCTTTGCTATCCCAGAATGGCCCGCAGGTCTTCATCGGGTGTGGTGATCGGCTTGATATTGAAATTGCTGACCAGAACATCGAGTACCGCTGGACTGACGAAAGCCGGAAGGCTTGGTCCCAGCCGAATGTCCCTGATGCCGAGAGAAAACAGGGTAAGCAGGATGGCTACAGCCTTCTGCTCATACCAGGAGAGGACCAGGGAAAGCGGCAGGTCATTGACTCCGCAGTTAAATGCCTGAGCCAGTGCCAGAGCGATCTGGATGGCCGAGTAGGCATCGTTGCACTGACCAATGTCCAGGAGCCTCGGAATATTGCCGATCCGGCCAAGATCCTTATCGAAAAAGCGGAACTTGCCGCAGGCCAGCGTCAGGACCAGGCAGTCACGAGGTATCTTTTCGACCAGCTCGGTGTAGTAGCTGCGGCCAGGTTTTGCTCCATCGCAGCCTCCGACCAGGAAGATGTGGCGAAGGGCCTTGCTCTTGACCGCCCCGATCACCTGGTCAGCTACCGACAGGACAGCGTTGCGGGCAAAACCCGCCATGACCGGGCGGCTGTCCGTGCTGTCCCCGGCAAAGCCGGGCAGGCTGAGGGCTTTTTCGATCACAGGGGCAAAATTGCGGCCGGCAATATGGGTTACTCCGGGCCAGCCCACTTCACCGCAGGTGAAGATATTGGCCTGATACGACTCTTTCGGTTTTTGCAGGCAGTTGGTGGTCATCAGGATTGCTCCGGGGAACTGAGGGAACTCTTTAGTCTGGTTTTGCCAGGCTGTCCCGTAATGGCCATAAAAGTGGGAGTATTTTTTCAACCCCGGATAGCCGTGAGCAGGCAGCATCTCGCCGTGAGTGTAAACCGTGATGCCCTTGCCCTCGCTTTGCTTCAATATCTCTTCGAGGTCCCTGAGGTCATGGCCTGAGACCAGGATGGCTTTTCCCTTTCTGGCCCCAAGCGGAACGACGGTCGGCACCGGATGACCGTAGGTGCCGGTATTGCCTGCATCGAGCAGTTCCATGACCCGCAGATTGATCTGGCCGCACTGGAGAACGAGCCCGACCCAGTCATTCAGGGATAGATCCCGCTTCAGGGTAGCGGCCAGGCCTTTATGGATAAAAGCATAGACCGTATCATCCTCCTGACCCAGATCATGAGCATGCGTGGCATAGGCAGCCACCCCTTTCAGGCCGAGAATCAGGGTCTGCTGGAGAGAGAGAATATCCGGCGGAATGGTTGGGTCAGACTTGATCCCCACAGCCTCCCCCTGTCTGATCAGGCCCGGCAGGCTAAACTCAGGGCTGAAAACGGCTGCCCCTTCGCTCTGAATGACAGGCTTGTCGCCGCCTGCCGCCGCCAGACTGCTTTTTAACTCCTCTCTCAACTCGACGCAGCGGTGTATGAATTCGACGAACCTTTGCGGATCGAAATTGACATTGGTCAGGGTAGCAAAAAGAGCCCTGGCAGTAAAGATATTTACCTGAGACATCAGGTCCTGCGGACCGCGCCTGCCCGATTCCCGGCTGGCTGCGGCAAAAATCGAAAGCCCCTTCAGGGCATACAGGAGAAGATCCTGGAGCGCTGCCACATCCGGCTGTTTGCCGCAAACACCCGTTACCGTGCATCCTTCTCCTCTGGCTGTCTGTTCGCATTGATAACAAAACATGATTATCTCCTTTTTTGTGAGTGGTCAGTGGCCAGTGGCCAGTGGTCAGTGGTCAGTGAAAAAGCTGAAAATTGAATCAGCGGGTTACAGTATCTGAGTCGCCTTGGTTGGTCGCGGTGTTTTGACCACCAGAAACCGGAATACCGCCTGGCTGTCATTGATCAGCCGGTGCGCAATATTGGCCGGGCTTTCAATGAGGGTATCCGCCGATACTCTGGCCTGTTCCTCGCCGATCTCGACCAGGCCGCTGCCTTCAAGAATATAGAAGAATACATCCACGGGGGTAAGGTGCCTTTTAAGCTCCTCACCGGGCAGGAGTCTGATGTGCATGACCTGGGCATGCTCGGTATCGAGCAGCCTGCGAATATCCACTCCGTGGGGAGTCTTTGCCACCGGAGCCTGATCCGGCCTGATGCTCTTGATCATAATAGCCTCCTTTTTTTGGATAACGGTTAATGGGTCCTCGAATACCAGCAGATGTTAAGTTTTTCAGCCTGTATGCCGATTATGCCACAAGTATTGATGATATCACTGACTTAAGTCAAGGATTGAATTTTTTTGCTGGTTGCAAAAATATTGGCAAAGTTTTACACTATTCATTGAAAAAGTCTCTCTACCGGACACTTTTGAGGTAACAACCGCGAATGAACGCGAATGAACGCGAACTGAACAAAGAGGACTCGATAATGAAGGCAAATCAAAAGAATTTATTAGCGTCTATTCGTGTGCATTCGCGGTTGATTACAGGAATTGAAAAAAAAGTGTCCGGTAGCGAAGAAAAAGTAACCACCTTCGTGGCAGGTGGATGTTGGACAGGGAGATTTACCAATGGTCACCATTGATCGAAAGGGCATCTTTTCATTTTTATCCATCACCTTCGGCCTCACCTATATGATCGAAGGGGGGCTCATCCTGGCGGGTTTTCGGATCACCGATCCTCCGTCTGCCTGGGCAGGATATAGTATTGCCGCCCTCATGTGGGTGCCGACTCTGGCTACAATTCTCACCGTCAGATACATTACACATGAGGAATTTTCGTGGGATTATCTGAAACCTGGCAGCTCGGGGAAACCGTACTGGATTTGTGCTCTGGTCATTCCCCCCTGCTTTGGGCTGGTCTATGGCCTGACCTGGCTCCTCGGCCTGGGCCGGCCTGATTTCACCCTGCAAAGGCTGCACAACCTTACTCAGTCCGGCGGAACTCTGTTTTCATCCATGCCCGGCATCCTGGAGATGTTCGTGATCACGGCGGTTTTTGCTCCCTTAGTCAACAGCCTGCTGGCTTTCGGCGAGGAATGCGGATGGCGCGGCTATCTTTTACCTAGGCTGCTGCCTCTTGGCAAGTTCAAAGCATACCTTGTGCTCGGTATAATCTGGGGGCTGTGGCATGCTCCTCTTATCTGGATGGGATTCGATTATCCGGGTTATCCGGTTCAGGGCATCATTACCTTTGTCGGAGTAACCATTGCCGTCGGGATTTTCGTCAACGAATTGACCGTTCACTACCGCAGCGTTATCCTGGCCAGTTGGATCCATGGTGTTTTCAATAGTCAGATTTATGGCTTCTGGCGAGTCCTCTTTCCGACGGTGAATCCTGTGCTGGGCGGTTTTACCGGACTGGTGGGCATTGTAATCTGGCTAATCCTCGGCCTGACGACTATTCGGATTATGGGGAGCAAACAGCCTTAAATTTTCATATTCAGGTTAAACCAGAGCACCCTGATCGCTAGATAACCGGGGCTAATCCGGCAGCCAGTCCGGGAGCGATTGCCGTTGTCGTGCCAATGAGAGGTGAAATGGGGAAAACGGCTGTCAGGGCTGCTGTTTGAGTTTGAATATACGGGCTTGTCGGGATGGTCAGAAGTGATGGCAGAATAAATGTGTAAGATGAGGTTGCGGTTGTAGTGGCATTTAACGACGTTGTAACTGCTGGCACCGCTGTGACCTGAATGGTTGACAGCGTGGGAACGGAAAAGATGGTGATGGTTGCTGCGGCAAACCTTCGCACAGGGCTGGGAACACTTATTTGAGGCATCAGAAGAAGGGGTACAGGAGGCTGCACGGCAGCTACACCGGCAGGGGGAGCCAGGGGAGGCATGATCGCCGGATAAAGGGCAGGATATCCAAATGCGAAATTTTGTATTCCCCAGTAACCGGGAAAGGGGATCATCTGAGAAGTGGCAGGCTTACAAGTGAATAAGATGCTGATCAGGATGACCAAGGATAGGAAATACTTCCTCATTGTTGCTTCCTCCCAAATATTTGTTGAGCTGAAAAGCGGGTTATAAATATGATGGATATGATGTTATGTTTTTCAGGAATTTGATAGTACGTTCGGAAGGGGGAACCCGATAACGTGCAGAATCAGGAAGAGAGCTTATATTACTCCATACATTATCATACACACAAAATGGAAATAAAATCAACAGAAATTTCACAAACCAGCGATTACATCCGGACTGGAATGCCCCGCTCTTTCAGGTATGCCTTGGCCTGATGGATAGTATAGGTGCGGTAGTGAAAGATGGATGCTGCCAGGACGGCGTCCGCTTTGCCTTCGACAAATGCCTGGTAAAGGTGCTCAAGCGTGCCTGCTCCGCCGGAAGCGATAACCGGAATCCGCACTCCTTCGGACACGGTTCGAACCAGGCCAAGGTCATAGCCATTGAGCTGGCCGTCCTGATCCATGCTGGTCAGGAGAATTTCACCGGCTCCGAGGGATTCAACTTCCCTGGCCCAGGTCAGAGCATCAAGCCCCCGTGCTGTTCTGCCGCCATGCGTGTATACTTCCCAGGATGCGGGACCGTTCTTCTTGGCATCAATAGCCACCACAATACACTGGCTGCCGAAGTACTCGGCTGCTTCGCGGACGAGCTGCGGGTTCTCGACAGCCGAGGTATTGATGGAAATCTTATCCGCTCCGGCTTTCAGCAGCCGCTCGATGTCCTTGAGACTGCGGATTCCTCCGCCAATGGTCAGCGGCATGAATACCATTTCGGAAGTTCTCCGGGCAACCTCAAGAATGGTATCCCGCTTCTCATGTGAGGCGGTAATATCCAGAAAGACGACCTCGTCGGCTTCCTCCATCTCGTAGGTTTTGGCTACATCAGCCGGATCCCCCGCATCCCGCAGGTTGACAAAACTGACTCCCTTGACCACCCGGCCATCCTTAATATCCAGACAGGGAATAATTCTTTTTGCTAACATAATTGATCCACCTACTTCCCCTGAGCGTACCTGATATCTGCCGAATTGTTCTGATACAACCGGACTGCCTCCTGCAAATCAATGCTGCCGGTATAGATTGCCTTGCCGATAATGGCCCCCTCAAGACCCAGGGGTTCCAGCTCAGCCAGATTGTGCAGGTCATCCATGCTGGATATGCCGCCTGAAGCGATGAGCGGAATATCGATATGTTCAATCATGTTTCTGATGGCTTCAATATTGGGACCCTGCAAGGTCCCATCCGTTCGGATATCGGTAAAAATGATATTCCTGACCCCCCAGTCCTCTATCTGACGGCAGAATTCCAAAGCCTGCGCCTCGGTCGTATTCTTCCATCCGTGAATGGCTATCATGCCATCTCTGGTGTCGATACCCACCGAGATTCGTCCGGGAAATTCCCGGCACAGGGTCTTGACCTGCATGGGTTCGAAAAAAGCAATCGTTCCGAGGATAACCCGGTCGATACCCGATTCCAGCAGCTTTCTGGCCATGGCTGAAGTCCTGATACCACCGCCAAGCTCGACGGGAATGTCCAGGTCCTGAACAATCTGCATAACGGTAGAAAGGTTCTGGGGACTTCCGGAAAACGCTCCATCCAGATCCACGATGTGGATCAGCTCAGCGCCCTGATTTTGCCAGGTCCTGGCAATTTCCAGAGGAGAGGAGGAAAAGACCGTTTTTTCCTCTTCCTTCCCCTGGTATAAACGAACACATTCCCCTTTAATAAGGTCAATTGCTGGTATAATAAGCATAGCTCCCCCCACGGCGTTTATTCATTTACGGGTAAATATCCAATATTGGAACACTGCTCAAGCAATCCCTGTTAAAGCTCGGCAAAGACCTTCAGTATTTTTAACCCGCTTGATTGACTTTTTTCCGGGTGAAACTGAGTGGCAAACAGGGCATCCTGACTGATGGCCGAGGTAAAATGAATTCCGTATTCTGTTGTTGCGGCAACGCAATCCGGGTTTTCCGGCTCTCCATAATATGAATGGACGAAGTAAAAATACTCTCCCTGCGCGGAATTCCGGAAAAGGGGAGTTTGTTTCTTAATGTCAAGAGAATTCCAGCCCATATGAGGAACTTTCAGATCGACTGCAAACCGTTTTACCCTGCCGGGTATGATGGCAAGTCCCCGGGTCGTGCCAAACTCCTCGCTTTCGGTAAAAAGCAACTGCATTCCCAGACAGATCCCCATGACCGGTTTCCCTGCTTCGACAGCCTTATAAATCGGAGTAATCAGATCGTAGCGGTCAAGATTCTTCATCCCATCCCGAAAGGCTCCGACTCCGGGAAGAATCAGCTTATGGGCCGATTGGATCTTTGCCCGATTTCGGGTAATTATCGCCTCATGACCGACCTGCTCGAATCCTTTTTGAATACTTCGCAGATTTCCCATGTCAAAATCAAGGATGGCAATCATTTTTGAAAACCTCTTCCTTTCAGGCAGATATCATCATCTGCCTGACTAGAGCTTCCCTTTGGTGGACAGAATTCCTTCCCTCGTGGGATCGATTCGGGTGGCCTGGCTCAATGCTCTGCCAAAGGCCTTGAATATGGCTTCGGCAATATGGTGGTTGTTGCTCCCGTAAAAAAGATTGATGTGGAGAGTTATCATGCTGTTGCCGACAAAGGCCCGGAAAAATTCCTTTATCAGGTCCACATTGAAATCCCCGATCATGCCGTGTATATCGACATTATAGACCAGATGGGAGCGGGAGCAGATGTCCAGGGCCACCGTAGCCAGGGCTTCATCCATAGGCAGGGTGGCTGCCCCATAGCGCCGGATCCGGTTTTTATCTGTAAGTATCTGACGAAAAGCTGTGCCGAAAGTTATGCCGATATCTTCCACCAGGTGATGGTAGTCGACATCGATATCCCCGCTGGCCTGAAGCTTTACATTGAACAAACTATGCTTGCACATCGCGGAAAGCATATGGTCCATAAAGGGAACAGAGGTCGATATCTCATATACTCCCTGTCCATCAAGCTCAATTTCCAGAGAGATATCAGTCTCTGTGGTTTTCCGCTCAATTTTTGTATTTCGACCCATAATATTTTAACCTTATATTATCATTAAGTGATGAAACCATCTGTCAAAACCGCCAGCCTCTGATCAACGAGGATGAGAGAGAATCTGCGTCAGTGCGTCCAGAAAACGAATACATTCTTCCCTGGTACCGACCGTTACCCGAAAATGATCCTTCAGCCTTCCCTCACAGCCAAAACCTTTCACCAGGATCCCCGCAGCCAGCAGATGCTCGAATACCCCGGAGACGTTCGAATCCACCTTGAACAGAATGAAATTGGCGCTCGATGGATAAACCCGCAGGCCCTGGATCTGCCTCATCTGCTCATACAGCCAGTCCCGGTTCTGCTTGATCTGGTTGATGCCGGGGGTGATGCTCTCCCTTTGAGACAGGGCAATTCTGGCTATGGTTTCGGACAGGATATTGATGTTATAGGGAAGCTTTACCCGCTGAATATGCTGGATGATGGCTGTATCAGCCAGCAGGAATCCCATCCGGATTCCGGCCAGACCGATCTTGGAGAGGGTGCGCAGGATAATCAGGTTGGGATGCTCAGGCAGAAGGTCGAGAAAATTCCCCTCGGCAAAATCTGCATAGGCTTCATCGAGACAGACAATTCCCGGAAAATTCTCAAGGATTTCCCCGATGACCGATCGGCCAAAGCAATTCCCGGTGGGATTATTGGGCACAGCCAGAAAGATGATATTGCCGGGCTGTGCCGGCTCATACATCTGACCCCGCCAGGCATCCGACAGAGCCAGATCAAAATCTTCGGTCAGGGGAATCTCTTCCACCTGTTCGCCCAAAGATCTGGCAATGATCCGGTACATGGCAAATGAAGGGCTGGGAACGAAAATCGTTTTCCCCGGCCCGCCGAAGGCAATGATAATTGCCTGAATCAATTCATCGGACCCATTTCCCGGCAGTATCCTGTCCGCAGCCCACCCCCACTCCTGCGCCGCCATGTGCCGCAATTCCCGATAGCCCGGATCAGGGTACCGATTCAAACGGGCATGGCCGAGACTCTGAAGGACTTGCGTCAGCAGGTCAGCAGGGATGTCATACGGACTCTCATTAGCGTCCAGTTTGACGGCTTCCGGAAAAACAGAAATCTCGTAGGCTGGAGCCTGGCGGGGATCAACCCGCAGAAACTTTTGAATGTCAATCGATTTCATGCAATCTTTCCATCTACATCCGGTAAGGAGGGCTTAAACGTAAAACAGATAATTGTATGATCAATGGCAGGAGATTGTCAAGGATTTTTGACATGATTACATGATTAAGAATTGTGAAACCGTAAAGCAATCCGACAACTTGACTGGACATCCGATGGAGGGGTCCACCTGCTCTGCATCCCCCCATTCCCCTCCATCAGCGGCCAGTAAAGAGAGTGGTCAGTGGTCAGTAAAAAATCGAAAGTGACCGCAAATCACCGGTTAATTTCTCTGGAATACGCCAGAGGCGAAGTATCTGTTTTGGCCGAGAACCTTGGCCACCATGATTTTCAGCATTTCAATATTCAGCGGTTTGGTAATGTAGTCAAAAGCCCCGTTGTGCATGGCCTTGAGATAAGTTTCCAATTCACCAAAGCCGGTCATGATGATGAATTGGATATCCGGGTGGAGGCTCTTTACTTCACGTAACAGATCCAACCCTCCCATACAGGGCATGTTAATGTCAGTAATGATCAAATCCGGTGTAATCTCCCGGACAATCTGCAAGGCTTCGCTTCCATTTTCGGCCACCATCACCTCATAGCCTTCATCGGCCAGGATATCCTGCATAATGCTGCACATATTGGCTTCATCATCAACGATCAAGATTCGCTTGGTATCCATGACATTATGCCCCTTTACATTAAGAATGAAACAACAGGTAACTGGTGGATGTATCGTTTTTCGGTTTCCTCGTTTACTGAAAGCAAATTGGATGCCAGGATCTGTATCGGCAGAAAGAGGCTAATTTTAGCCAATAAGTGTTTGAAATAGAGTATTAATACCATTTTGACCCGGCAGGCAGGGTCAGGTGAAATTTCGCACAACAGTGACCAAATGTTTATCAGGGTCCTCCGGCTGAACAGGCGAATTCCATAAGGTCTTGAAATTGCAGGGGAATAATCAGAGAATCAATCTCCTTTCTCTTTGGCGGGAGGAGCTTGCTTGTCTATCCATTTATTGAGTAAGTCCGGTATCTGTTCAGAAAGTGTATCAAGCGGGCCTTTCTTTCCCAGACCCAGCAGGGAAACCCGGTCTTTTTGAACTACCAGAAAGGCCACGGGCTCTACTTTCAGGCCGCCGCCTCCGCCGCTTCCTCTTTCTTCAGATTTTTTGTTATTCATGCCTGCACCGGCCCCGACTCCCAGAGAAAGCTTGCTGATGGGCACTATGGTTATTTCCCCTATATGCAGTTCCTTGCCGATCACACTATCCGTAGCTCCATATTTTTGAAACTCCCGCAGTAAAACAGAAATCGTCTCAATAACCTGATCTTCCATTTTTCCTCCAACCTTTCCTCGATGAAACCGGACGGGCAAGGAGAAACTTGAGTCCTACCCAGATCACCGCCCACAGATGGATCGTAAACCAGCCAACCAGCCAGTTTTCTTCAAGGTAATTCACCCGTATCCTGACTCCCCGGAAGTTTGTATGCAGAAAAATCACCGACAGCACTGCGTTGGCCATATAATCCGGAGTGCACAGGTTTATGTCCATATCCCAGCTTGACAGGCGCCAAAGAGTGTGCCACGAATCCTTAAGCCCGGCAAGCACCCCGGAATACGCCTCCCGATCCTGTTTCAGCACCACCCCAAGCTGCTTCAGCCTGTTTCGGTTCCAGGTGACAGGCCACCTGATTTCCCTGGTCCAGGAGCAGCCAAAAAGAGAGAACCGCAAGAACTTTGGGGTTTGAAGATAATCATAATTAATTCGGAATATCCCAGCCAGAATGAGGGCATATTCCTGCTCGATAGTATTGATCCTCAAAGAAATGGGTGCCAGCAGCACCAGAGTGCAGACCGCAAGGATACCAGCAGCAAGGATAAGGGTAAGGGAAAACAGCATCACTGGCTGACATCCTCCTGATCAATTGTGAAGACAGAGATCGCCCCCCATTCTTCAAGGGCAATATCGTGAACATTATACTACTAACCCCAAACGCCCCTCACCCCAGCCCTCTCCCCGAAGGGGCGAGGGAGCAAACCGCTGCCCCCTATCTCAATGCCTGCTCTTAACCTGTTGCAGCAGCTCATTCGCCCTGGGATACCGGGGATTGATTTTGAGCACCTTGAGCAGTTCGCTTTCACCTCTGGCCATCATTCCCTGCTGAAGGAAGATAATGGCCAGGTTGAAGTGCAGATCAGCACTCTCCGGTCTGATCTCGACCGCTTTTTGCCAGTATCGTTTGGCCTCTTCCGGCATCCCTTTTTGTATACAGGCTGAGCCGAGGTTCGAGAGTGCCTCGAAGTTTCCGGGCTCTGCTTCGAGCACCTTTTTCCACTCCGAAATGGCGGATTGGATATCCCCCTGCTGAAACCTGGCTGATCCAAGGTGAAGATGAGCGGATGCGGAATTAGGATCGATGCGCAGAATTTCCTTCCAGGCCGCGATCGCCTCATTCACCTTCCCCTGCTGAAAGCAGGCTGCACCCAGGTTATGGTAAGCCTCGAGGTTTTTCGGATTCAGGCTGATCGCCTTCTTCCAGTTGCTGAAAGCCTCGGCATTCTGCCCCTGCTGAAAGAACAGGTTGCCCAGTTTCGTATATGCCTGGTCACATCCAGGGTCGAGGCGGATTGCCGCTTCCCATTCTTTTCGGGCTTTTGGCCAATAATCCTGCAGCGCATATGCCTGTCCAAGCAGCAGGCGGGTTCCGGCCCGCTTCGGAGAAGTCTGAATTACCTGCTCGAACAGGATTCTGGCCTTCTCCGGCTGGCCCTTCTGAAGGTAAATGCGGCCAAGTCCCTCCCTGGCTTCAATCGAACCAGGCTCCAGGAGGAGGGCCCGCTGAAAATGCTTTTCAGCCAGGCTGTAGTGTTTGTGCTGAAGACAGGCATTTGCCAGGTTGATCAGTATTCCGGCATTCTGCGGATCAAGATCTCCGGCCAGAGTAAGCTCCCTGAGTGCCTGTGCCTGCTTTCCCTGCTGGCCATAGAGGACGCCCAGATTGTTGTGGGCATCGGCGTACTCCGGCCAGAGGGAGATGGCTTTTCGAAAATCCCCTTCCGCCCCGGCCGGATCACCCTCCCTGATCCGGATTTTCCCCCGCAGGTTATACCCTTCGGCAGAGGTCTGGTCAAGCCGGAGAAGGGTCCGGACAGTGTCCAGGGCTTTTTGGATTTTTCCCTGATCAGCATAATCTACAGCCAGATTATAGTAAGCCTCGGCATGGTTGGGGTGGAGCTCGATTTCCTGCCGGAACTCCCGGATAGCCTGATTCGGGTCATGTATTTCATGGTAGATGCTTCCCAGGTGGTTATGGATATCCAGGTGTGTCGGGTCAAGATCGAGGATTTTTCTTAAAGCATCTATGGCCGAAGAGTATTGGCGCAGCCTGCGGTAGAGGCAGGCCTGATAGAACAGGGCGGAAATATTCGCCGGATCGGACCCGACGATTGCAGTGAACTTCCCAAGGGCTTCCTGATACCTGCCCTGGGCAAGATCAGCCACTCCCTCGTCAATGCCTTTGAGCACTTCCACCTTATCCTTGGCATCCGGCAGGTTTGCCCACGCCCTCGGAGAGAGCGGGGCCTTCACCTGAAGATAGCCAAGGCTCTGAAGCTGCTCCCGTATCAGGCGGTTCCGCTGGGCAGGGGAAGAGGAAGAAGGGGAGGGGAGTCGCCCCAGACGACGGCTGCTTTCCAGGCTGGAGCGAAGCTCTGACGCCTTGGGATGCTGCTGCCGGTAGAGATTGACTTTCTCCCCCGGATCCTGGATCAGATAATACAGCTCAGGTTTTGGCGCTTCGATGTATTTCCATTGGGCTGTCCGCACGCCAAGCTCAGGGCTCCATCCATAGTGAAAAAGAGGAGAAAAGGTTTCACATCGAAGACATCGCTCATTATTCTGATCCTGAGATCTCCTGATGAGGGGCAGCATGCTCAGACCATCGATCTTTTTCGGGATATAGGCGGAGAGTCCGGCCAGGTCAAGGATAGTCGGCAGGACATCAATGGTTCGAACCAGGGATTTTACCTGCTTCGGATCGCCGTCAGGGGCATTTTTCGGGAGCTTGAGAATAAGAGGAACCCGGATCGTGGAATCGTAGAGAAAATTCCCATGTGTGCTCTCCTGATGCTCTCCCAGCCCTTCCCCATGATCAGCCGTGAGCACGATGAGTGTCTGGTCAAAGAGCCCCTGTTTTTTCAACTCCTGAAACAGGGTGCCGAGACAGTGGTCAACTGAGGCGATTTCCCCGTCATAGGGAGATTGGCTGTACCGGCCTTTGAACGGCTCCGGGGCTTCATAAGGTGCATGCGGATCGAAGTAGTGGAGCCAGAGGAAAAAGGGGAATCGCTTCCGGTTCTTGTGATCCCTGATCCGGGAAAGAGCAAGGCCGGTCACTTCGGCAGCCCGGCGCTCACTGAAATGGACAGCCATAGTCGTCTGCTGCTTTGGCAGGTGGTCATTGTAATCGTCAAATCCCTGGTCCAGGCCGAAGGTGGAATCAAGGACAAAGGAGCCGATAATCGCGCCGGTGGAAAACCCTCGCTCCTTCAGGATCTCCGCCAGGGTCAGCGTTTCCTTTTTCAGGGAGAATGAGCCGTTATCCAAAACCCCGTGCTGATGAGGATAGAGGCCGCTCAAGAGAGAAACATGTGAGGGAAGGGTAATCGGGACCGGGGTAAAGGCTTGCCAAAACAGCACGCCCTGTCTGGCCAGGGCATCGATGTTTGGAGTCTGAATGGCCCGATATCCATAGCAGCCAAGATGGTCTGCCCGAAGCGTATCAATGGTGATCAGAAGCACATTGCACGGCCGCTGCTTTTCTCCCTGAACCGGCCAGGCAGCAGGAAGGCAGGTGAGGAGCAGAAGGAGGAAAACCATGAAAGAAAGGAATGATTTTATCTTTAACATTCCACTGACCACTATTCACAGACCACTAACCACTGTCTTTACTGACCACTGACCACTCCTATCGCCTTGCACTGATTTTGCCAATAGGTTGAAGTGTAGAGGAAAGCTGTTCTTCGGCCTTTTGCAGGATGATGTTCCAATTATCCGGCAGCGGGAAATCGAGGGTATGAGGAAACAGATGAATGCACTGCACCTCTGATAGTTGAGTCAACACAGGAATACAGAACAGGGTAGAGAGATTCAGAGTATTGGTTTGACCATGCTCTTTTTCCACGATCCGGATAGCTGGAAAGTCCAGAGTCACGACATGCTGCCTTTGAATGCACTCCAGGGTCGGCGGAGTGAACCGCTCCAGGGGGAAATTTCCGGAAACTTCCGGTATGTTGGTTAGATACGGTGGAGGCGGAATCTCGTAGGCCCTGGTTACGGCCTTACTGCAATCTTCGATGGTGATCGAGTCCGGCTGCCTGAGCCCGATGAAGCCCCATTCCGATTTACAGTTCGGTGCCAGAAGAAAGGAGATGTGATGGCAGACCATAGTCAGGCATTGCCTGATATAGCCTGTCCCTTCTTTCCCTTCGAACAGAACATTGCCGACAGCCTGTATCAGGCAGGAGGGATGAAAAGGCTTGATGACATAGTCCTTTACCCCTGCCCGGAATGCCTCTTCAACCTTGGCGGTTGAGCTGTTCCCGGAGCAGACGATGACCGGAAGGTCTGGCCGGGTTTTCTTGATTGTCTCGAGAAAAAAGATGCCGCTATCGCCGCAGTGGGTCAGATCAGTGACCAGTAAATCGATGGGTTCTCTCCTGAGAAGTTCAAGAGCCCTATCCCCTGAGTCCACCGTAGAGAAAACAATCCCCTGGCCATATTTTTGGAACAGGGTTTCATAGAGAAGCAAAAGGTCCGGACAATCATCGACAAACAGTATTCTGGGCTTTGTGAGATCATGGCAATTTTTCTGGTCCATACTTTCTACCTGCTTTATTTCTCCCCTCTTAACCTATCTCCTTTAAGGTTATGATCTCTTCTTTTTTTATTTCATCGACAATCCAGTGAGCAGCAGAAAAAGCACTTACCCGGTCAGCAGCCGAGACAATGACCAGGAGAATATCATCTCCGGGCCTGGCATTACCCAGTCTATGGCTGATGTAGACCTGCTGAAGGTAATGGAACTTTTCGCCTGCACGCTCTCCGATTTTGTATAACTCCCGTGGAGCATCTCCCTCAAGCCGCTCTTTCAGGAGCACTGAAGACAGATTGGCCACCTTTTTGCCAGGCGATTTCACTTTTCCCCGATGGATGACGATACTTCCTGTCTGGTGAGTCTCCTTTTGCTCGAATCTTTGCAAAAGGCGAGATAAGTCAAAGTTTTCCTGGGATACTTCTGCCTGGATGATCATAAGTTTTTGCTGGATCCTTCTACGATTCTTTTTGTTTTTTCACGAGGAATTGAAGGATAGTTTGATTGAGCTGGGATATTTCCTGTCTAACCTGCCCGATTTCTTGCCTGACCTGCCCGATTTCAGAGTCAATCTTCTGACTTAATCCATCTATCCTCTGGTTTACTTGCCCGATTTCTTGCCTGACCTGTCCGATTTGAGTATCAATCTTCTGGTTTACCTGCCCGATTTCAGAGTCAATCTTATGGCTTACCTGCCCGATTTGAGAGTCAATCTTATGGCTTACCTGCCCGATTTGAGAGTCAATCTTATGGCTTATTTGCCCTATTTCAGAATCAATCTTTTGTCCAAGGGTATCGATCCGCTGGTTCAGGTACCGGAAATCCTCCTCTTGCTTTTGTTTTAATTCCGCGATGTCTGTCCTGATTTCGGCAGTTCTCTCCTCTACGGTCTCATAGATCACTTCCAGGGTAACTTTTCTGACTACCTTTTTGACCATCTCCTTTGATATTGGAATCTTGGGTATCATTTCTGGACCACCTCTCTCGACCGGACACTTTTAAGAAAAAGTCTTAACTGCCACTAATATCAGTTTAGGATCTAGTGTGAAATTTATCATATATATGCTTTTTTGTCAAAAAGGAACGAAAAAAAGGGGCGGCCCCCTGGTCGGGGCCGCCCCTGAATAATTGCTGTAAGCTGAAGCCGGGCTTAACGCTTACTGGTTATCCAGGCAGGAAGGCTGTCCCAGATACTTTTTAAACAGGCACAGAGCGTCAGCCGGAGTAACGCTGCCATTCCCATCGACATCGGCACAATCGCTGCACGGTCCTGCGGCAAGATAACACTGGAAGGCGATCAGAGCGTCTTTTGGCGTAATGCTGCCATCTCCGTTAAGATCGCCATCGCAGCTATAGATGCAGAAGCAGCCTGGAGTGGCGGAAAACTTTGCCAGATCGTCCGTCAATTCTTCCAGCCTCAGGGGATAACATCCACCTTCCATGCCACCCCTGACCTTGAACTTCAGGATGACCACAGTACCGCTTGCTTCCTTCGGGATACCCTGGGTGGAGTATCCTCCTGCGATCAGTCTGCCGGAGCCAATGGAATTGACCGAAAAGCTCGGGAAAGAGGTTACCAGGTTCCCTGGTTCAAACCCCAGGTACTCCAGGACAGATGGCTTGTAGCTTACCTCAAAGCCAAGGGAAGAGACTGCACCGGGCGCTTTTTGAATCCTTACCGGTATCTTGACTTCTTCGTCCACCCTGCCTTGGGTCCCTTCGATGTCCAGTTTTCCGGAATCATCTTCCTCGCACACGATCGGTTGAATGGTGATCGTAGCTGTGCAGGAGATGGTGTTACCGGCCTTATCACTGGCAGTAAAGATGACCGTGGTCTTGCCAGGCGGCAGGATTTGCGGAAGCGCGGATTTTATCCCTTCCTCGTTGACACCGGAGGGGACATGGCAGGTAACCTCAACCTTGCCATCTACCGCATCCCAGGCTTTAGCCTCGGACAGGAAGGCAACTATTTCGGGATCGTCAGCAGGCGTACCTGCACTGGTTATCTGGGCAATGACCCTGTCTGCCGGGCAGTCGATTTCAGGTGGAACAGTGTCCTTCAGGCAGATACATCCTCCGGTTTTGGAAAATTGAACCAGATCATCGATCGGTTTTTCCAGGTCTAAAGGATAGCAGCCGTCTTCCAGATCACCGATAACCTTGAATTTCAGCCATACGAGCCTGCCGCTTGTTCCCTTGGGGATTGCTTTATCAGAAGCTCCTCCGACGATGAGTCTATCAGTGCCAATGGAATTGACCTGAAACAAGCGGAAAGAAGTTACCAGATCGCCTGGTTCATATCCAATGTACTGCAAAATATCCGGCCTGTAGACTACTTCAAAGCCAAGGGCAGAGACACTGGTGGGCGCCTTTTGAATCCGTACCGGGATTTTAACCTCACCTCCCGCTATCCCCTGGGCTCCTTCGATATCCAGCGCTCCGCTACTTTCCTCTGTACATCCAGTTACTAGCGGATGGCACCACAAAACGCTTCCAGCGGCCTGGGCAGTGGAGATGGGGCAGCAGATCTGGGCGGGTTGAGTACTGCTTGCCGGACAGGGTCTGCACCACAGGACATCCGAGCTTACTTCGGCTGTTGCCAGCGGGCAGCAGTAGTTGATAATGCTGCCATCGACATTTTGGGCAAACGGACAGGGGCGGCACCAGAGAATATCGGAGCTGACCTCTGCGGCTGGCAGGGGGCAGCACCACTGCCTGAGAGTCTCATCCACACCGGCAGCCAGAGGACAGGGTTTGCACCACAGATCCTGGCCGGTACTGGTGGCAATGGGACAGCAGTAAATATTCAGCTCCTTGTCAGCAGTTTTGGGATAAGGACAGGGCCTGCACCAGAGCTGGTTATCGACCTCTTTGGCTATCGGACAGCACCAGCGGGTGAGCAGGCCGTCTTTTTCCACCACATAGGGGCAGGGTCTGCACCACAGGGCCTGATCGGCCACATCAGCCTGGGCCAGCGGACAGCACCAGCGAATGACACTGTTATCCAGCTTGGCAGCTATGGGACAGGGTCTGCACCACAGGCGCACTCCTTCCACGGAAACATCGGGCACCGGACAGCACCACACCTGGATACTGTTATCAACATTCGTGGCCAGAGGACAGGGTCTGCACCACAGTGCCTGGTTAGTTACTGTGGCTGTAGCCACCGGGCAGCAGTAGGCATTGGGGCCTGCCGTTCCAGTATCAGCCACAGGACAGGGCCTGCACCAGAGCTGAATATCGGCGGTGGCAGCCACCGGACAGCAGTACCTGACCTCGCCGGTTGGCAGCTTGTACGCATAGGGGCAGGGCTTGCACCACAGAACATCCGCGCTCACCTCGGCTGTGGCCAGGGGGCAGGGATAACAAATTTGAGCCGGAGGAATCACTTGAGCCTGAGCATCATACTTTTCAATAGTGATTGAGATAATCCGGCCACTTGCATCCATCTCGAAACAAACCTTGACCTGATCGCCGGCCTCGATATCTTCAGCCTGGGTCAAAGGTACCGAAATCTCACGGATATTTCCCGACTCATCAACTATCTTCAGATCAGAGCGGCCTGTTGAGACATGGTGCTGGATTTCCCTTACCTTGGCGATTATGCAATTGTCAGGCAGCGGTGTTACCGGCACCGGACAGGGTTTGCAGATCAGAGCAGGCGATGTACCGGCAACTATCGGGCAGGGATAGCAGCGGAGGACATTTGCGCTCACCTCGGCTGTAGCCAGCGGGCAGCAGCGTTTTATGGTTCCATCGGCCATCTTGATCTCATAGGGACAGGGTCTGCACCACAGAACATCCGAGCTTACTTCGGCTGTTGCCAGCGGGCAGCAGTAGTTGATAATGCCGCCATCGACATTTTGAACAAACGGGCAGGGGCGGCACCAGAGAACATCGGAGTTGACCTCTGCGGTTGGCAGCGGGCAGCACCACTGCCTGAGAGCCTCATCCACGCCAGCGGCCAGAGGACAGGGTTTGCACCACAGATCCTGGCCGGTACTGGTGGCAATGGGACAGCAGTAAATGTTCAGCTCCTTATCCGTGGTTTTGGGATTGGGACAGGGCCTGCACCAGAGCTGGTTATCGACCTCTTTGGCCAGTGGACAGCACCAGCGGGTGAGCTGGCCATCCTTTTCCACCACATAGGGGCAGGGTCTGCACCACAGGGCCTGATTGGCCACATCAGCCTGGGCCACCGGGCAGCACCAGCGTATGACAGAGTTATCGAGCTGGACAGCTATGGGGCAGGGTCTGCACCACAGGCGCACTCCTTCCACGGTCGCATCCGACACCGGGCAGCACCATGCCTGGATATTGTCATCAACATTCGTGGCCAGAGGACAGGGCCTGCACCACAGTGCCTGACTGTCCGCCGTAGTTGCAGCCACCGGGCAGCAGTAGGCATTGGGGCCTGCCGTTCCGGTATCAGCCACAGGACAGGGCCTGCACCAGAGCTGAATATCGGCGGTGGCAGCCACCGGACAGCAGTACCTGACCTCGCCGGTTGGCAGCTTGTACGCATAGGGGCAGGGCTTGCAGATCAGACTGGGCGATGTACCGGCAACTATCGGGCAGGGATAGCAGCGGAGGACATTTGCGCTCACCTCGGCTGTAGCCAGCGGGCAGCAGCGTTTTATGGTTCCATCGGCCATCTTGATCTCATAGGGACAGGGTCTGCACCACAGAACATCCGAGCTTACTTCGGCTGTTGCCAGCGGGCAGCAGTAGTTGATAATGCCGCCATCGACATTTTGAACAAACGGGCAGGGGCGGCACCAGAGAACATCGGAGTTGACCTCTGCGGTTGGCAGCGGGCAGCACCACTGCCTGAGAGCCTCATCCACGCCAGCGGCCAGAGGACAGGGTTTGCACCACAGATCCTGGCCGGTACTGGTGGCAATGGGACAGCAGTAAATGTTCAGCTCCTTATCCGTGGTTTTGGGATTGGGACAGGGCCTGCACCAGAGCTGGTTATCGACCTCTTTGGCCAGTGGACAGCACCAGCGGGTGAGCTGGCCATCCTTTTCCACCACATAGGGGCAGGGTCTGCACCACAGGGCCTGATTGGCCACATCAGCCTGGGCCACCGGGCAGCACCAGCGTATGACAGAGTTATCGAGCTGGACAGCTATGGGGCAGGGTCTGCACCACAGGCGCACTCCTTCCACGGTCGCATCCGACACCGGGCAGCACCATGCCTGGATATTGTCATCAACATTCGTGGCCAGAGGACAGGGCCTGCACCACAGTGCCTGACTGTCCGCCGTAGTTGCAGCCACCGGGCAGCAGTAGGCATTGGGGCCTGCCGTTCCGGTATCAGCCACAGGACAGGGCCTGCACCAGAGCTGAATATCGGCGGTGGCAGCCACCGGACAGCAGTACCTGACCTCGCCGGTTGGCAGCTTGTACGCATAGGGGCAGGGCCTGCACCACAGAACATCCGAGCTTACATCGGCTGTAGCCAGCGGGCAGCAGATTATTTGCGGGGCAGTTCCGGTCGTCGGACAGGGATAGCACCAGGGGATAGAATCGCAGTTTTGGCCCCAGATGGTTAGATCATCCCAGAATACTTTCAGGTAGTCGCCCGATCCTGGCGGGAAATTCCCCGCTGCGGTCAATATCACCTGGATGGTTCTGACCTCGCACCACTTGATGGGAATGTCCTTTTCAAGACTTCTCTCCAGGGTATTCCATTTGTCCTGAGTGGAGGATTCTATGAGAATCGTGGTGTTCGGTTCCAAAGACTGGGAACCGTTCTTGAACAAAACATAGGAGCGCTGGCCCATGGTCTGTCCGGAGGCGTTACGGGCAATAACTTCCACACTCACTCTGCGATAGGCGCTGCGGGAAGTCATAACCTGTTGAATGCGATAGGAAAGCTTAAGGTTGAGGTCTTCGCATCCGCAGAGATAAAATTCACGGGAAGCGCTGACCTTGCCTGGATATTTTTCCGGGTCGATTGGCGCTATTATGGTGGGATCCACGACTATCTGAGTGGCATCCGCCACGAGCAGAGGATTCGCAGCTATCAGAGTATCACTTGAAGCCTTGATAGTAGCGGTACTGCTGCTGGTCTTTTCCAGATAACCTTCCAGAAAAGCCCGGATTGACCGTTTGGGCGAGACATATGCTTCCGTTGAATAATCAATTTCCTGGGTCACCGGAAACGGCTTGGTTACTGGTCCCTTGGTGAACTTCCAGGTGTCCAGTTCCATGTTATCGAAGTGCCTGCATGGACAGCAGAATTGGGCTGGCACTGTATCGGCAGCAACCGGGCAGGGCACCGGGCACACTATGCACTTTTGCTCCGGAATGGCAGAAGCATAGGGGCAGCACCTGTTTATGGGATCGGTGCAGGGAAGCGGGCAGCATTTTTGCGCTGGAGCAGTGCTGGAAATCGGGCAAACAATAGGCGGGATAACCACCTCTTTAATCACGCCGAGCAATTGCCCGGTTTTCTTATTGAAGAATTTCACTTCATACGTGCCGGGCTCCAGGCATCCGATTTTTGTAGTGATATCATACGTGCAGATACATCTGCATCCACTGCCTTCTAACTTTTCCTCTTCATAGATATTGATGGTATTTCCCGTCATACTCATGGTGACGGCGATTTCCTCAATGCAGCAGTTGTACGAGGCGTTCTCATGGAACAGGTAAAGGAGATTGTCATGATAACTGCAGGTAAATTTCTCCTCTTCCGCAGATCGTCCCGTAGTGGAGGAAATCTCTTTTTTGCAGCCGCTGTTTTCATAATTCACGATTGAAGGGCCGGTTATGGATGTCCCAACAGGAGTTGCAGTTACAGCGGTTTTCGATATATCGATATTCGAAGCTATAGTCGAAGAGACAGAAGCAGTAAGCGCGCCAGCGGCAGTGACAGCCTCCCGGTAGCGGACCTGGACATCGGGTTGCGGAGCAAATCCGGTCGGCAGGATAGCGGCATAGACATTTTTATGACCGCTTCTGGAATCGACCCAGATAATCCTGTCCCCGGAAATAGCCGGGAAAGTCTGATCTCCGCTCTGGTCGGTAATTTGAAATTCCTTATGGGTATTCAGATCGTAACCATAGATATCCCAGTTTCCGTTTCGGTCATCCTGCCAGACAACGATATTGCCGCAGATATCCGGAACCTGCTGCTTCCCTTCGTGGACGCAGATGGCGATTTCCTGCTTTGTGGCCAGATCGTACAGGTAAATATCGTCGTTGCCGTTTCTTTTGTCCTGCCAGACAACCTTTGTTCCACTGACAGCCGGGTAAGCCTGATTATCAGCCGCCGTACAGATGGGGAACTCCCGGCCGGTCGTCAGGTCAAGGCCATAGATGTCATAATTGCCCGACCGCTCGTCCATCCAGATGATGTAATTGTCGGAAATGACCGGATTCCCCTGCCAGGAAGGATCGAGGCAAATAGCATATTCCTGGCTGGTTCGCAGGTCATAGAGAAAGATGTCCGGGCTGCCGGTCCGCAGGTCCGCATACACGACGCGCTCTTTCTGAATATCTCCGTACCCCTGCCATTCCGGATTCGTGCAGATGGGAAACTCCTCATCTGTCTCCAGGTCATATCCGTACATGTCGTAGTATTTGAAGATGTATGCATATTTATTCTCGACAGACGGATCATCCATGATGCTCCGGTAATCCATCCAGATAACCTTGTTTCCCCAGATGGCCGGATACTTTTCCGCAGCCGCGCTTTGACCGAGTTGCCTGCTGCTGCCGGTCTCAAGGTCACTCAGGAATACCTTGTAGTAATAATCGTCTCCCTGCTGCATCCAGACGACTTTCGTATCGTAGATTTCCGGAACTTCCTGATCCACGGGCTGAGGATACAGCGCCTGCCCGCTCAGAGACAGATTCGTCTCCGAATTTGTCCTGCCTTCCTGAACTCCCGTAAACCCTATGCCAATGGCCATGATGAAGAACACGAGGCAACAGAAGCTCGACAACTTGGCCCACCAGATGTTTTTTAACTTAGCCATGATCCTCACTACTCCTTTCTCTGACTCTCCTCTTTTTTTTTACTCTCAACTACCTGTGCTTCCAAGACAAATTATAAAGAATTACCTGTTTTTTTCCTCTTCGCCGTGTTCACCTCCTTATGAAAAGGGCGCTCATATGTGCTGGTATGCCGGGGCATTTCAGGAGCCGGGAAACCGGACAGGATATCCCTCTCCCCTATTTTGAGGCGGATCGAGGGGGAATTTCACGTCCCGCCTCGATCCTTTCAGGAAAGAGGGGATTCTGGAATCCCCCCGCTCCCCTCCTCCTTGTGCGCCTCTTGAGACCAGAATGTCTCAGTGCTGTGCATTGCCGTGCAGATATGAGCGAAAAAGGTTGACTATCGGTTCAACTGAACATATAAGATTTTTGCCAGGGATATTTCGAGCGCTAATGGCCCGGTGCGGCAGTAAGACAAATTTTTTCTGTTGAGCCAGGGTGAAAGAAATGGTGGTGGTAATGACCAGGAGGATAATATGGCCTGCAGAAATGGTGACTATCAGATTGCTCAACAAGCTTTCCATGCGAAACCCTCCTTTTCGATCGAAACCGCTCACAACCTCTCTCCCCAAAAAGGGATAAGAGGATCATAACGAATACTTCTGAACTGCTTCCAGATTCATTCACTGACCGCGTGTACTGGTACGGTGCAGGTTACAGTAAAGCGCAAGTTATTCGTGCTGGCTATTACTCTATTATACTACATTTATAATGCAACCCGCATGCCATAAGGTTGCCGCTGATTGGGGGGTATTCTGTAAGCTACGATATAACAAAATGTTATGAGGTAATCTCCGCTGATCAGATCAGCGTGAATTATTTTGAAGGCCATTTTGTCGTCAACGATGTTTACGTAAGGAGGCTGAAATCCATTATTCAGAAGTCAGAAGTCAGGAGCCAGGAGTCAGGAAAAGATGATTGCTTATTCTGAATTCTGACGCCTGATTCCTGACTCCCCTGGAAAAGTTCAGCTCTCAGCCGTTTAGAGTATAAGCTCAGGGAAGCGTTTTTCTCCCTCATTCGTTTGACTTTATATGGCAAGTATTCCAGAACTATAGTAGAATTATGGAAAGAATCCCGCTACCAATCTGGAAAGCCGGTACGGATTTAATGTGCAGTGGATTCAGAGCATCTCACAGGACAGCATCAACGGTGAGATGTCAACGGTGTTATTAATAGTAAACTTAATTTACAAAAGGTGGAGGGAAAAGAGTGGCGGTAAATGAGCCTGAAACGATTTACCAGCGACTTGCCAACCTTAAGTTTCGGCTGGAGCAGGTTACCCGATCCTGGACAGTTGATGATTATGAAGCCCTGTTGAAGTTTTACGTGGCCATTCTGCCGAAGGTTATGGATGCCGAACGCTGCACCATTTTCATGGCTGACGCTGAGATAGGCAAGATCTGGTCGATGTTCGGCACCGGGCTGGAAGGAATAAAAATCGAGCCGCCGAAAGATGAAAGCGTTGTCGGCAGGGCTGTCTCGACCGGCCAGTGTATTGTCGAGCATGACCTGGACAAGCGGCAGGGATTTCATACCGAAACTGATGCCAGGACCGGCTTTGTCACTCACAGTCTGGTCTGCGCCCCCATCAGGAGTCTGACCGGACGTGGTGTGGCCGGTGCCATCGAAGTGCTGAACAAGGCAGAGGGGCGGCAGTTTACCCGGCAGGATGTGGAGCGGTTGCAGGAAATCGCCAATTTCCTTTCAGCTTCCATCGAGGGCATACTCCTGAGCCGGGAGATCCTGCGGATATCAAGCCAGTTGAACTGCGAGGTCGAGCAATTTGAAAAAAATTATTTCCGGGATGTCCTCTTTATTGTCGAAAGCCCGGTCATGAGGAATATCATCGACGAAGTGCGGATGATCAGCAAGACCCCGGTCAATGTATTTATTCATGGAGAGCACGGGACAGGCAAAGAGCTGATTGCCCGTATGATCCATGAAGGAAGTGACCGGCGCGATAAGCCCTTTGTGGCTGTCAACTGCGCTTCGATCCTTGAAAGCCTGATGGAAAGCGAGTTCTTCGGCTATGAAAAGGGGGCTTTCACCGGCGCTGTGGCGAGCCGCAAAGGCCGGTTTGAAGAGGCTGACGGCGGCACGTTATTTCTGGATGAGGTGGCCGATATGCCCCTGGCCATCCAGCCGAAGTTTCTCCGGGCCATTCAGGAAGGGGAAGGCTGCCGGCTGGGAAGCAACAGGCTGATGCGCTATAATCTGCGCATCATCAGCTCCACCAACAAGGATCTTCGGCAGGAGGTGGCGAGCGGGCGTTTCCGTGAGGATCTGTTCTTCCGGCTGTTTTCGGTCGAGATTCATATTCCGCCCCTGAGAGAACGCCGGGAGGATATCGTTACCATGGCCCTGGCTTTTCTGGACAGGGTAAGCCAGCGCTTTAAAAAAAGGGTGGCCGGGTTCTCTCCGGAAGTGTTGAGCTTATTCGAGGAGTATTCATGGCCGGGAAATGTTCGTCAATTACTTCGGGAGGTGGAACATCTGGTTGCCTTGACCCCTGAAGGGGAGCGGATTACCATTGACAAGTGCTCGCGGGAGCTGCAAAATTTCGGCCATTCTCTGCACGAGAAAGAGACCGCCGGTTATTCGCTTCCTGACCAGGTAAGAGCCCTGGAAATCAGACTCATCAGGAAAGCGCTCCAGGAAGCCCGGGGGAATAAGAATAAGGCCTCCGCCTTACTGGGGATTACCAGGCAGGGCCTGCATAAGAAAATCAAGCGGTACTGCCTTGACGAGGAGCCGTGAGAAAAGACAAAGGACACCACTCAAGACACAGAGGCACAGAGGGAAAACTGCTATAAGCGAAGATGTCTGGTAAAAATAATGAGATTAGTATTGACTAAATCTGCATTTTTTTTCATAATATGTGTAATTACGTAACCAGCAGAGTTTGGCGCAGACACTCTCCCCGGCCAATTTATGAACGGCACATGTCTTGCTTATTACAAACTCCGGAGAATAACTGATAACTGATGACTGTCTTTGCAGGGCTTCGGGAGCGGAAGAAATTTATGATGTTTTTGAAATTGATTTTAAAGCACAAAGGATTTCCGGCAGGTTCCTGTATTTTGTCACTTTTCTTTCTTTTCCTCTTCACCTGTCCAGTCCGGGCCAGGGAGCCCTCCGGGGCGGACGCATTGTATCGGTTTGACCGGCAGGTTCAAATGAGTTTTTCCGGAGCACGGTCCGGCAAGCCCACGTCCCTGGCTATCGATTCGACCGGCAGGCTCTTTGTTGTCTGCTCGCTGACAAACGATGTCCGGGTCTTTGATTCCGCCGGACGGTTTCTGTTTGCTTTCGGCAGAGAGTCTTCCAGCCAGGACAAGTCTGGTAACAAAGGGGTGCTCAAAGAGCCTTCGGGGATAGCGATTGATAAACAGGACCTTATCTACATCAGTGATCTGGCTGCGGACAGGATTTTGATTTACAGCTCGGATGGCAGGTTTCTGGACCAGTTTCCTTTGCATCAGCCGGAAAAGGGGCGTGAAACCTGTGCTCCTTTTATCGCCTATAATCCTTATGACAATCGGCTTTATGCTGCCGATGCCTGCAATCACCTGGTTGGGGTCTACACGCTGAAGGGAGAATTCAAAGCCAGTTTTGGCACAGCAGGAACAGGGGAGGGGGATTTGAGCGGCCCGGCTCATATCTCGTTCGATACCAGGGGAAATATCTATGTGGTTGATGCAGGTAATTTCAGGGTTCAATCTTATACTCCTGATTTCAAGTTCCGCTTTGCGTTCGGCAGGAGCGGGACGAAAGAGGGAGAGTTTGTCCGGCCTTATGGCCTGGCCATCGATGCCAAAGACCGGATTTATGTTTCCGATTTTATTGCGAATTCAGTCCAGGTATTCAACAATAAAGGGCAATACCTGGTCTCGGTGAGTCAGCCTGATAATCCCAGACTGTTCAGCCAGCCTCTCGGTCTGGCATGGGTGAATAATAAAATCTATGTGGTTAATGCGGAGACAAAAGTTGTTTCAGTATTCGACATTGCAAAGTAGGTATCGGAGAATCACTCTCCAGTGGACTGTAGGCATTGTTGGTGCTCTGGTGACGATATTTTTCAGCTTTCAAACCGTCTGCGCTCTCAACGGACCCCATGCCTGGTGCGTACCCGATGACCCCTGCGGGGCCTGTCATCTTCCTCACCATGCTGCCGATGACCTTCTCTGGGCGCGTACTCCGGGAGGAGAATTTACCGGAACCAAGCGGCTGTGCGGTACCTGTCACGGAACTCATCTCTTTGGGGCCAGGGATTACATTTTTATTGAGGAAGGAAATGATCATCCCATGGGAGCCAATGCTTCCCTTCAAGGGCCGGCAGTGACCCGGAAAGACTGGGCCGAATTCCCTCTGCGGATAAAGGAGGGGGGGGATGGGTTCTATTGCGGGAGCTGTCATAATCCTCACACCGATCCATTCGAGGGCGGCGATTACCTGCGGGAGTCCTCCCCGGGCACGATTCAGAATACCTCACAGAAACATTATGAATTCTGCATTCAATGCCATGCCCCCCTCATCCAGGGCAATGCTCGTGGACACGGAACCAGAGACGGCTGCTTTGACTGCCACACTCCGCATTATTCTCCCAATCGCGGAAAAAAAATTATCAGGACCGAAAGCACCGTTCTCTTCAAGGCAGTGCCCAACGTACCCGGTTTTTCCGATCCGGCGGCTGAATCGTATGCAGCCAGTTGCTATGGCTGCCATCGGGCACAGGGCGGGGGCGATGGATCATTCATGGCCCCGTTCAATGGAGACGATTGTCAGATCAGATACGAACATCACCCTATGGGCACAGGCGCGGACGCTACACTCGATGGGCATCAGAAGACCGCGGCAGGCCCCCTCTCGCCGGAAGGAGAACTTTACTGCAAATCCTGCCATGATCCTCACAAGGGTACCAATGGAAAATACCTGAATCCCCAGGTCATCACCAGCTACGATCCGGCTCATCCCGGAGCCTTCTGTGTCGCCTGCCATTCTGATAAAGCGGTCAGTGATCTTGAGCCCACTTCAGGACGGGGGCATAATCAGGTCGGGCGTTCAACCGGCCAGCAGTCCCAGAATGAAAATGAGTGCCTTTTCTGCCACTCCATTCATCAATCAGCGGATGAACCAGCGGCTGTTTGCCAGACTGATAGCGATATCGCAACCGAAGTGAATTCCTCAGTTTCGACCGATGTAATCATGCGGATTGTGCCGGTAAACCTGCAATGGGCTGATAAATTCCAGGACCAGGATACCCGTGATTATGAGGATGCCTGCTATGGCTGCCATGCGCGGTCTGAAATCGTTGGGTCAAAAGATGCTGATAACGATAAAAATTCCCTCCTCTTTGACAATGTGGACGAGCGGTACTTTTCACACCGGTTTAATGTCGTGCCGAGCAAAGTCATCAATACCCTGGATCCCTTTGAGGATGGGAAACCGGTTGTTTCCGATGGCAGAGAGAAGAAGTGCCAAAATGACTACGGGATCGAGAAGGATAAAATCTGGTGTGGAAGCTGTCACAATGTCCATAGGCAGGATTCCCCGCCTGTCCACTACTCGCAGGAATTTACCATCCGGCGCACAGCGTACCTTCGCAGGTCGAATGTGACCGAGGACTTTTCCGGCTCTGCACTGTGCATTGCCTGTCACACCAGTAAGCCGATATCTGCCGAGACCGAATCCTCCCATCCGGTCAACAGGCCGCTGAAACAGAAAGCGGTTCAATTCGGTGCTCATTTTCAGGGTTATGTCACCGCCGGTTTCAGTGGAGGGATTGGAGGACAGACCTCAAACGACACGCTGGATGGAGATATCATCTGCCAGTCCTGCCACAGTGTCCATACAGCCGTGACCAGGCATGACGGGATCAGCCGGGCTGGAAAAGTGAATGCCGGAAAACTCCTGATCATTGATAATGCCATCGGCGGCAGGTTCATGAATCAGCCCGAGTACCAGTATGGCAGTGGATTATGCTTTAATTGCCATTATGGGATGAATTAACGTAACTACCCAGGTTCAGAGGGGCAAAGGCAGCTCAACTTCCCGAATAATTGGAAATTACCGATTGACTTGGGTTTATACCTTTGTTATATTATATCATATTTGTAAATATGCAACCCTATGTATTTTACGCTGAGTATACTTCTCTGAGACAAGAGATCGCCTCCCCGGCAGGATTATACAGTAGACGAATGCATTTTCTGATGGGCTGAAATGGCATTTCCTGTCATGGTAAATCGGAGAAACAGCCGATATATGACAATACACTCGAAATCTTGTGAATACTCCTCTGATGTCGAAGGCGTTGACCACACCCCGGCAGTGAATAATAAGTTCGCATTTTCTTTCATACTGTGTAATCGGATTCATAGTTGATATTTTCTATTCCTGTTTGCCGGAATAACCTTGAGAATTTCAGGGAAGGGCTCCTGGTTTTTGTTCAGGCCAGTTACCTTCACCAGCAAAAAATCTCGGGATACCAGCCAGGTATGGGGGAGTCGTGGTATTTATTTTGCATCCTTTAATGATGCACTATGTCGGAGCGGTTTTTGAGGAGCGGGGTTTTTCGGAGTTTTTTCCCGGGCTGACTGAATAACCTGGCGCGAGTTGAGTAGCGGTGCATGCGGAGAAAATAGATGACGGCACAATTCAAACTTGGAGGGGGATAAGATTTATGAAGCGGTTTTCATCCAGTTTATGGATTTTTTTCCTGATCAATCTGCTGGTCCAGTTTTTTCTTGTTTCACCGCCGGCCTTTTTCAAAGCTGAAGCCAAAGAGACCACGGCAGGTAACAAGGCAGGCAGACAGAAGGCCGGGGACCGGAAAGATGCTCAGGCTGAAGACGATCAGGAGCAGAAGGTTGAAAACAGGTCGGTTAAACTTGTCGGCACCCTGGGTGAATCCCGGACTGTCGAGATGAAGGGAGGCCAGGATGGTATCGCGGTACATCTGGCCCAGAATTCGAAGGGTGATCTTTATGTAGTAAAAAATATACCCTCCGAGATAGCGGTTTACAGCAGGGATGGCAAGTTTTTATTCAAATTCGGCAAGGAAGGCAGTGGTCCGGGTCAGTTCCTCCAGCCGTTCAGCGTCGCCATTGATAGTCAGGATAAAGTATACATCTGTGATGTCAAGCGGGAGAAGATACTGGTTTTTTCCTTTGCCGGTGAATTTGTGGAAGAATTTTCCTCCAAGTCGGCTCTGACCGCAGATGACAAATATCAGAATGCCGCTCCGGGTTGCATTGCCATTGATAAGAAAAGCAATCGGCTCTATGTCAGTGATGCCTCGAATGGCCATATCTGGATTTATGATCTGCATGGCAAGTTTTTGCAGTATTTTAAAGGCAAGGAACAAGGCATGTTTTGCACTCCCGGAGTTGTCTGCTTCGATCAGCAGAACCGGATATTTGTGCCGGAAGGTATGTGCGACCGGGTTCGGGTTTTTAAGCAGGACGGAACAGAGCTTTTTCAGATCGGCGGGCAAAGCGGGGAACTGGCCGGTCAGTTTTCCCGTTTGACGGGAGTGGCTGTTGACAGTAAAGGCCGGGCTTATGTAAGCGACCTCCTTCTGAAATGTGTTCAGGTATTCAGCCCTGAAGGGAAATTTGTCGGTGCAATCAAGTGGATGGACAGCAAAGAGGGTAAGACCTATTTCACCATGCCAACGGGAATCTTTATCGGGAATGACGGCTCGATTTTGGTTACTGATCAGGAGGTCAATAAGATTTATATAGTCAAGGATGGAAATCAAAAATAATCATGTCTATCAGTCAATAAACAGCTTATTGAAAAAGGGAAGGAGTGGACAATGATGACGTAGCCGGTGATTGAATGGAGAGATTCGATTTTGAGAGTTTGGGAAGGTTGTTATTATCCGGAATTGAGAGGGTTTAAAATTTAAGATGCTGAACCGTATTAAAATGGTTGGGAGAGAGTGCTTATGGAAGAGAGGGGATCGAACAATGAATAAAAAGCTAAAAACGATACTGTCTTTTCTCGGAATCTGTCTGTTTATCCTTTTCTGCTGTTCCCCTGGAGCTTACGCGGTTGACGGATCAAGGCAAACACCGTATAACGGGCATTTGTGCGTGGTATCTGGATCGAACAAGCAGGTTTGCGCCAATTGTCATATCCCCCACGCAGGAAAGGGAGCAAGA
The DNA here is from genome assembly GCA_040755755.1 of bacterium. Lineage (NCBI taxonomy): Bacteria > bacterium. Next base: position 122,215 of record JBFLZW010000022.1, read on the forward strand.
ATCTGGGCCAGGAGTGAGGTTCAGGGCAAGGAGGCAACGGTAAAGACCCTGTGCGCCAGTTGCCACTATCAGGGAAATAAAGATTTTCCCCAGGTTGAATCCGGGCTGCGCATGAAGGGAAACGGCCAATATGGAGGCAAGTTCGCTGATTTGAATAATAAAAATGGAAACGTTTTTTCGGGAGGCAGCGCCAACCATGTCATGGGGCCACAATTCCAGCCCAACAGGGATGGAGGCACAAGCTATCTCAGCAGCACTGAGGGAGATGGAGGCAGAGAGGCTGAGGTCGTCGGTTTCCCCTTCTCAAAAACCGAGGGCTTTTATTGCGGCTCCTGCCATAACCCCCACCAGCAGCCAAATAATGATGAATCAGGACATGGAGATTACCTGCGGCTTAACTCGAAAACCGGCAGTGCAGGTGAAACCCACGACCGCAGGGCATTCTGCCGTCAGTGCCATCCGAAGGAAGGTAATATCAAGGGCACGGATGGAAAGTCGGTGGTCCATGTCCACGCGGGTGACGAAGGTGATCCTCAGTGCGAAGCCTGCCACCGCCCCCATGATGGATTCCACGATGCTGATCATCCAGAAAATGATGCCATGATATTTCTCGATCGTCTGGACCCCCTGGGAATCTGGACCTACGGAACAGAAAACTCGGGGTTCCAGCAATCTCTGGGGAGAAATGCCGGGGCTCTCGGTGTGAAATATGAATCGCAGAATTGTACTTCATGCCATCTTTCAACGACTACCTGGCCCAATGCTCCGAAATTGGATAAAACCCGTGCTCATCACCCCATGGGTCAACGATGGGCACAGACCTCCTGCGGTGTTTCGGGATGTCATGAAGGCAAGGTTCCAGGAAATGGGCTCCTTTTTAAATTGGAAGGTTCCACTGCAGATGGAAAATCCGCCCCCTTTGATCAGCAGATTTTTGGCTGTACCTCATGCCATGCATCCCATACTACCGAGATAGAGGGCAATCCAAGCTTCCTGCGGTTTGCCTCTTTCAAAGATGACGATACTGCCCTGTGCGAATATTGCCACAACGATCCCAAGCATCCCAAAAGCCGGAAAATGCTTGAAGCCAATGGCGGACTTCATTTTAAAACCAGGAACGATACCAAGAACCGGGTTGAACGGACCTTCAAGGCCACGAGTGTCCGTCCGGAGAAGAAGGTTAAATGCGGCGGCTGCATGTTCTGCCATTTCATTCACTCGAACGACAAGGATGATCCCAGAGCTGGTGTATCTCCGCTCCGGGCTGATATCGATGCCATGATGAGAGTCCCTGCCGTAAAACTGGATTGGGGATCTCAGGGAGATACCACCCTGAAAGCCGATCCACTCGACCGATATGAAGCCATGTGCTATGGCTGCCATAGTAATTCCACCATTGTCGGCAGCTACGAGAAGAACGGATCGCTCCTGAACCCGACGGCGCGCCAGAGCCATCGGTTTGCCTGCAAACCGGTCAGTCCCAATACCCGTGAGAACATCATTTCCGCGGGGGGCGTCGGTGTTCCGAAATTCCTGAAGGCCGACGGCAAGGCGGGTTCGGCAGGCGGGGTCATGGATGATTATGGCACGGTCGAGGGACAGATCTTCTGCGGTACCTGCCATGATGTCCATATTAATACCAAACCGCCGTATCTGTATCGCCTGACCGAGGACGACCATAAATCGCCGTTCGAGGCCAATGGCTACTGCGAACAGTGCCATTGCACGGCCACGAATCCTGACCCGATGGCCCAGGGGACGACTCACCCGGTTGGAGCCGACAAGAAACCCAATGGCCGCAATACCTGCACGGCATTTCCCAAGCAATTTTTCGGCGGCAAGAGCGGTTCCCCGCTGGGTGTTACTGCCGGGAACAATACCGCCACGGATGGTGTATTGTGCCTGACCTGCCACAACACCCATGCAGCCGCAACCGCCTGGGATGGAACCATTGCCGGAGAGACTCGTCCAGCCGCTGGACAAAAAGGCAAGCATGGCCAACTGCTCGTTCAGGATAACTACTCGGCGGCACCAGGCAGCAATATGTGCAGCGCCTGTCATGATCAATTCTAAGTCGAAAGCTTGGGCTGATGTTGAGCTGGAGCTGTAGTTGAAGGCACCCGTCAAAGGGCCTTGATTCTGAGAATTACACTATCCCTGGGGTTTCTGATGGTAAGGAAACCCCAGGGTGTTTTTGAGACTCCAATCTCTTGCCGAAACGCAACCACATAAATACCCCAGATCCAGAGAAAATTCTCCGCTAGTTTCTTCTTGCCAGTGGTCCATAGTAAGAAACGCCAGTTTGCCCAGCGGCTGAAACACGCCGCAGAAAAAAATAGCAATTTTTATATAATTAAGCTAAGATAATAAACAAAAGTTTTTCCACGAAAAGGCAAAATATAGTCGCTCATGTTGAGATACATGGCACAACATCCGGTGACCCGCAGTAAGGATGGGGAGAAATACAACACTGCCATGTCGTCTTTCCCATAAGAGCGAAGATAGTAGCTTATATGGTTCAGATGAGGATGGTTTTACCCTATGGCCCCTGTTTACCGCGCTGGGTATTTGGTTAACATCATCGTGTATTAAGGGCAGGAGGGGGGGCTTTGAAAAAGGAAAAGTTGGTTGATGGTTAATAAATACAGGCAAGAACAGCAAAACAAAGGCAAACGGGAGGAATTACCATGAAAGTCAGGTTATCGAAGAACACTGTGTGCTTCATTATATCAACAATCTTGTGTACTTTTCTGCTGAAAGGTCCGGTAGCCAGGGCCCAGGTCGCTGGCCCCGGTCCGTATGTATGGATAGATGTGTCCTCAAAATCCGGCAGGGAAAACCTGACTCTTGGGGATGATGATTTTCGAACTGTGGACCTGGAAAGTATCGGGTTTCATTTCTCTTTTTTGGGAGAGCCGCTGACTCAGCTTAAGATTTCTTCCAATGGATATCTCACCTTTGGCAATAACGATGCTGCCAAGTGGAGCAATGAGCCCCTGGCTGATTCGGCTGATCCGAATAAAGCCTATACGGGAAATCCCGGTGATATTATTGCTCCCCTGTGGGCTGATCTCGATCCCGCAACTGGGGGGGCAGTCTATTACCTTGTTGACAGGGTGAGTAAACCTGCCCGGCTTATTGTCGAGTGGCATGATATTCCCATGCGCCACTATACCGGCGAGATTGCCTCGGACACCGTTACCTTTGAGGTGATCCTGTATGAGGAAAGTAATGAAATTGTATTTCAGTACAAGGATGTTATAACAGGAAGCGACCGTTCAACCCGCGGGGCCTGTGCTACAATCGGCCTCAAGTATCACAACCAGACAGTCAGACAGTATTCGTACAATACCAGGAATGCACTCAGCAATGGGATGGCTGTCTCCTTTAACCAGGCAGCGCGATTTGTACCCCAGGTCTACCAGGGGACAACAGGCTCAACTCCCGGCGGGAGTACCGAGCCCGGCAGCGGGACTACGCCTGGCAGTGGGACTGCACCCGGCAGTAGCACAATACCCAGTGGGAGCACTGAACCTGGCAGTGGCTCAATAGCCGGCAGCAGCGCTCCCCCCGGCAGCAGCCCCCCCCCTGCTGCCAGTACCATTCCTGTTGCCGATACCACCCCTGCCAGCGGCCAGAATTGTGAGCCGATTATCGAAGCTATCAATCCACCCCCCAATTCCACGAATATTTCGGTCAACCCGAAGATTACCCTGAATATCAGGGCCCTGTGTGGCGGGCTCGACCGGAATTCCATCCGCCTTTTTGTCGATGGACGCAATGTCACCAGTGCAGCCACCATCGCCGATACTTCACAGGGGCTCACCCTGAGCTACCGGCCCAATACACCCCTTGCGTGCTCGACCATTATCCCGGTCAGGGTCGAGGCAAGCGATCAGTCCGGTCATTCGGCAACCCGCAGCTATTTCCTCTACAGCGAGGATTCCTGCAAGCCATATCTGACAAGCAGTAATCCTCCTGACCAGTCCTGTGTACCGGCCAATGCCACCTTTACCTATGGTATCGGCGATCTTGGATCAGGCGTGGACATTGGCTCCGTGCACCTGACAGTAAACGGAAGTGATGTTACCGCAAAGGCAAGCATCACTGCAACAGATGAGCAGGGATGCCTCATTTCCTACACTTCCGCTGCACCGTTTGAAAAGAATCAGCGGGTTTCAGTCAGGATAACAGCCAGTGATTATGCTGTGCCCCCCAATAGCATGGAGGCTGTTTTTGAGTATATGACCTGCTATCAGGGATGGACTTATTTTTGGCTCGACAGACCGGTCTCCGATCTTGCCCTGGATAAGAAAGGCATTCTCTGGGCAGCAACCCTCGGAGCCGGACTGTTCAAGTATTCTCCCAAAGCTGACGGGGACCCGCTGAAGCCGGTTTATTGGACCGACTACCATCCCGTTACGGGTCTGCCCGGCGATTGGATCACCTGCCTGGCTGGAGATAAGCAAGGGAATCTCTGGCTCTGCGCTCAACCGGACAATGATACGGGAGGGGGCGTGGTCAAGTTCGATCCGGACAAGGGTACCGTAGTCAAGTTTTTTCCGAAGGGGCAAAACGGGCTGCCCGATGATCCGATCCATGATCTTGCGATCGACCCCAATGACGGTGTCTGGGTAGCGACCCAGAATCACGGCGTTTTCCGTTTGTACAACCAGCAGTGGAAGCTCATGTTTGATACCAGTCGCGGCCTGACTGATAACTGGGTCAAGGCCATAGCCCCGGATGATGCAGGCAATATCTGGCTGGCTACGGAATTCGGCGACATCTTTAAATTCAATTCAGCCAACCAGCTCATTTACAGCTCGAACCTTGACAGCTCGTTCTCCGTTTTCAATGCCTATGGTATCAATATCAACTCACTTTTCTTCGACCCTGTGGAAGATACTCTCTGGGTAGCTACAGGAGATGGAGCATATCATTATCGTGCCGATCGTGCGGTCCGGTGGTCCAAAGTAACCGGCCTGGCAAGCAAGGGCGTAAACGCGATTTTTCCGGTGACCCGGAGTGATTATCCCGGTGAAAAGTACTGGTTTGCTGCCGATGGCGGCATTTTTGCCACCACTGACTGGAAAGCCTGGAAGAGTTATACTGCCCAGATGAATCCATATTCTTCTCCTGATGATCAGATACGGTGCATTCAGCAGGATGCCAGCGGCAATTTGTGGTTCGGTACGGACAGTGGAGTCAGCAGGCTGGATATTACTCCGCCGGTGGTGAAGAGTATTACGCCCAATCCCGATGCCACTGAGGTCAGTTTATCGCAGGATATAACTATTACCTTCAGTGAGCCTATGGATTTTGCCTCCCTGCTGGAGAATATTACGATTACGCCGGATGACCCGAACTTTACAGTCAAACCATCGCCGGACCTGACCTCGATCACTTTTCAGGCCCCCAAATCAAAGCTGGCCCCAAAGACCACCTACCAGATCAGCATTGACCAGGGCGTCATGGATCTTTCCGGAAATCAGCTCAGCTCGGCAAGAAGCAGCTCTTTCGTGACCCAACAGCAGGCCAGTACGACGACAAATACCAGCCAAACTACTTCTTATTCTTATGGAATTTGGCCGTTGTACACGTCGAACTGGCTGGCATTATTAAATCCAGACTGGTGGTCATCCTATAGCTCAAGCGGGTGGTCATCGTATGATCAGAATTCGTGGCCATCCTCTCATTCAGGTTGGTGGTCATCGAACAGCTCGAACCCCTGGTCATCCTATAATTCAAGCTGGCTGCCATCGTATAGTTCGAGCGGGTGGCCATCGTATGGCCATTCTTCCTCATATGGCCTGTTCAATAATTCATTCGGTAATTCATATAACTGGTCTGGCAACAACTGGTCTGGGACAAATCTGTGGTCAAGCTGGCCTTAACCTTCTTCCGGCACCCATCGGGAGTATGATTGTTTTATCCGGGCTCGCAGCCGCCATCAGGCTGCGAGCCCGTTCCTTATCGATTCCGTTGGCTCATAGTGGTAAGACAACACACCTTTTACCAGTGATCACCCCCCTGGGGGGCAATGTCATTAATTTCAGGATTAACGGGAATGGCACTTACATAAGCCAAGCTTATAATAGAGAGGACACAAAGCACACAGGGAAAAAGATCTCCCGCAGAGACGCAGAGAACAACCAATCCGGCAAGGTCCTGATGAAAGTCGGGATATATCGATGTGTCAACGGCCTGGAAGCAAGCAAAAAGTAAAAAGGCACAAGGAGGAACTTGTTTTACTTTTACTTTTCAATGATATCCTCTGCGTCTCAGCGTCTCTGCGGGAGAATTACTAATTCTTATGTAAGTGCCATTCGGATTAACGGCGATCAACGCCCCTCACCTTGCCCCAGGGGCTCCCTGCCGGCCATCTCCCCGAAGGGCACAGGTGTTAAGCTGAATAAGAAGGGGGACACGAAGAGCACGAAGGGGAACACGGAGCACGAAGAGAGAGAAAGACTGGCATGGGCATCCTGCCCATGCCACGAGGGACCTTGCTCTGGACCCTGACCCTTTAAAAAGCTTAATCTCTGCGTGGTCTTCGTACCCTTGGTGTCCTTCGATGAGGGCAAGAAGGGGAAGAAGGGGGCGTGCCTTATGCCTTACAACCTCGTTCCTGACGGGATTACCGCACCTTTGGGGATAATGGTGATACCGTCCCGGACCCAGGCGATATCGCTCTGAGAATCTTTGGCTTCCGGTTTTGCCCGGATGATGACCTCATCACCGATGCGCACGTTTTTATCGATGATGGCCCGCTCGATCTGGCAGCCTCTCCCGATGCCAAGTCGGGGCAGATCCTTGTCCGTTTCCCGGAATCTGCCCGGTTTTCTTTTCATTTCCCGGAAGTTGCCCAGTACCTGTTCGCCGTCGTAGAAATCGGCTCCCAGCATGACCACGTTATCGAGGCGGCTTCCCTTGCGGACCACGCCGCGCATGCCCACAATGGAATCAATGATGTGGGCGCCTTTGATTTCCGAGCCTTCGACTACCAGGCTGTCAATGATCCTGGATTGCACGATCCTGCTGGGCGGCAGGGCACGGTTGCGGGTATAGAAGGGCCACCGGGGCCAGTACAGGGAAAAAGGAGGCTCAGGCTGGAGCAGGGCGAGGTTGGCCTCGAAGAAGGTGGCGATCGTCCCGATATCTTTCCAGTAGCCGGAAAAAGGATAGGCCATGACCCGGTATTGCCCGATGGCTGAAGGAATGACCTCATGCCCGAAGTCATTTTTGGCCTGGTCGGCCAGGAGTTCGGTCAGAACCTTTGACTCGAAGACATAAATACCCATCGAGGCCAGGCAGCGGTCCGGATCGAGGGTCAGCCCCTGTGATTCAAAGATGTTCCGCGAAGCCATGAAGTGCTCGATAACTGCCGGATCTTCGGGCTTTTCGACAAACTCCTGCACCGCTCCCGACTCATCCACCTTGAGCAGCCCCATGCCCGGAGCTTCCGCCGGAGTGACCGGATAGACACACAAGGTGACATCGGCCTTCTTTTCCCGGTGAAAGCGGATGAGGTCGGCGTAATTCATCCGGTACAGGTGATCACCAGAGAGAATGAGCATCTGCTCCGTCCGGTAATACAGGGTATGCTTCAGGGTGGCCCGCACGGCATCTGCCGTACCCTGGAACCAGTCCGTCCGCTGAAGGGTCTGCTCGGCAGCCAGAAGATCTACCAGTCCGCCTCTGAACAGGTCAAACTGATAGGTCTGCATGACATGCCGGTGCAGACTGGCTGACATGAATTGCGTCAGGACGAAGATCCGGTTGATTCCGGAATTGATGCTGTTCGAGATAGGAATGTCGATCAGCCGGTATTTACCGGCAAAGCTCACGGCCGGCTTGGCCCGCTCAAGCGTGAGGGGAAGCAGCCGTGTGCCGCGCCCGCCACCGAGAATAACAGCTATGACATCGTTTAACATGGTAAATCACCCGCCTCCTGGTTATTGTATCGGATGAATTCATTGAAAAGTAGATTACCAGGATGAAATATTCCTCATAAAACACCTGAAACACACAAAATAATAGGCCCAGGAGATACTTTTGTACTCATGATAATATATTTTTTTACTTATAGCCGAAATAGATTTGTATGATAGCATGCTGGTATCAACCAATTAACCCTAAACCACGGTGATGAGGTGAAGCGTATGAAAAAGAAAACCCAACGCAGGTTAACCCTTTCCCTTGCATCCATACTCATAGGTAGCTTGATCTTTGCCGGTTCAGCTTTGGCTGAACCTCCAACACCACTACCAACAGGCCCTTTCATCGGCCCGGTGAGAGAAAAACTGATAGCGTTTATCAGTAATTTCAACCCGGATATAGCTGAAGAAATGACCACGAGAATAGAGGAAAGACAGGAAAAAATCAAAGATTTCATTAAGAAGATATGGTCTTCCTCGAACGATTCCCTGGACGACACAGCATCAAGCAAGAAGTAGCCTGGACAGATGTTCCCCATGTTCCTTTTCTCGATGAGGAAGGTGAAAAATAACCATCACCCCCACCCAGCCTCCCCCCTCAAGGGGGAGGGGAGTTATGGAGGCTTTCATCCAAGATGGGGAACATCTGCAGCCTGGAGAAAAAGAGATTCTTTACGGAGGGTGATACTGCCCCTGGTTTCCGGTCGAGAAAATGCCTTACAAGGGCTGTGTGATATGCAACCGGAATGTTGGCCGGCCGGTTATCAGATAAACATCGTAACATAATTTCATACTATTATATTCTTGGCTCCACCGGTTGAGGCTGATATAAACCCTTCAGCCGGTGGATCAAAGCCATTATCAATACTATAAAGTCTGCATGCACTAAAGCCTAACGGCGCAAGAGGTGCTGAAAAGGTCCCGTCGAGTCACTGATTACTGGCCACTCAATTTGGATATGCATTTTTTATCTTTATTTTTTAAAGTATTAGCGTATAATAGTTGCATAATCTTAGTATATAGCGCGGTAAATACGTGGACGCAGTAAATACGTGGACAGTTAGGCTCGACCAAGAGATCGCGTGCGGTATTTGATTTGGTGGGGCAAAAAAGCAGCCCCACCCTCCAGGTACTCGATGCCTTTCTGAGGGGGGATAGCTGTCCTTCACTCCCGCGCCGTGTACTAAGCTCCATCAATGAGCCTGGTTTTCAGCTTAAAGAAAGGACGGTATTAAAAGGGTATGAAAAGCCGGTTATTCACTCCCTGGTCCAGATACTCAGGCCTGATTGTCAGCGTGCTCTTGGTTTTGGCCGGGCTGTATCTGATGAACTATGTTAATGGCCTTCTTGCTCACAGCCTGGTCGAGATTTTCGGAATCATCGTCGCTGGCGGAATATTCATGACCGGATGGAACTCACGTCAGTTCCAGGATAATAACTTCTATCCATTCCTCGGTGTTGCCTACCTCTTTATCGGCGGCATGGAAGTGCTCTATCTCCTTTCATACAGCGGTCTCATGATATTCCCGAATTATGGGAGCGACCCGAATCTCACGATGCAGTTCTGGATCGCTGCCCGCTTCATCGAAAGTATTTCTTTTCTGATCGCTCCCCTGTTTATCGGCAGGAAACTGAATGCCCGGCGGGTATTTACGGGTTACATTACTGCCAGTTTCCTTGTGCTGTGGGCCATCCTTTCCCAATACATTTCCCCGATCTATTTTATCGAGGGAGCAGGGTCAACTCTGTTTGGCAGGATGAGCAGACTGGTCATTTGCCTGATCTTGCTGGCCTCGATTACGCACCTCATTCACCGGCGCAGGGAGTTTGAACCGGCTGTTCTCTACCTGGTGGTTACTTCAATTATCATTACCATCAGTTCCGAATTGATCATTGCTTTTTTTGCTGTAAGGAGCGGTGGCCCTTACACGCTGACCTGTCTGACACTCAATGCCTTTTCATTCTACCTCATCTACAAGGCCATCGTCGAGACCGGCATGATGAGGCCGTATCAGCTTCTTTTCCGGAATCTGAAGCGGAGCGAGGAACTGCTGAGGGAAAGTGCGAGCCGCTGTGAGATTTCCCTTGAGCAATCAAAACGGGAGTTGACCATCAGAAACCAGATCTCCGACATTTTCCTGACGGTCCCGGATGACCGGATGTACGCGGATGTACTCCACATAATTCTCCAGGCTATGGACAGCAGGTTCGGGTTCTTCGGGTATATCAATCAGGATGGAGATATGGTCTTTCCATCCATGACCAGGGAGATCTGGGATGAGTGCCGGATACCTGACAAGAAGATCGTTTTTCCCCGCAGGGAATGGGGTGGCATCTGGGGGCAGGCCCTTGTCGGAAAGAGAACCATCCGCTCCAATGAGCCTGGCACTGTGCCCAGGGGGCACATTCCGATAACCAGAACTCTGATCGTGCCCATTATCCATTCCGGAAAGGTTATCGGTGAAATCGCGGTCGCCAACAAAGCTACCGATTACACGGACAAGGACCAGGAGCTTCTGGAAACCATCGTCAACTCCAAGATAGCCCCCATATTGTATGCCAGATTAGAGAGCGAGTGTCAGGAAAGGGAACGGCAGCGGGCAGAGGAATCGATCAGGTCAGCCTACGCCGAGCTCGACCAGATATTCAACACCGCAGCGGATGGGATGCGGGTGGTTGATAAAAACTTTACGGTCATAAGAACCAATAAGACATTTTCAACTATGGCAGGACTCAGTCAGGAGGAGATGGTGGGCAAAAAATGCCACGAGGTATTTCCCGGCTCCGCCTGCCATACTCCTGACTGCCCGCTGATCAGAATTCTCCATGGTGAGGAGCATATTGAATCTGAGGTGATCAAGGAACGCCTCGACGGCCGGAAAATTTCCTGCCTGGTGAACGCGACCCCTTTTCGGGGGCCTGATGGCGAATTGATCGGCGCGGTTGAAGATTTGAAGGACATCACCGAACGAAAACAGATGATGGAAGAGCTTTGCAGGGCCAAGGAGGAGGCGGAGGCCAAGTATCTGGCTCTGGTCGAGCAGGCCAACGACGGGGTGGCTATTATCCAGGATGAAGCATGGAAGTTCGTTAACCGGGTCATGACCGAGATTATCGGTTATACGGTTCAGGAAATGATGGACCGGCCCTTCTGGGAAGTGGTAGCACCTGAAAGCAGAGACCTTATGATCCGGAGATATCGCTCGCGCCTTTCCGGCAAGGATACTCCCTCTTTCTACGAGGCCAGGTTTCAGGCCAAAGATGGAACCATCAGGGATATCGAAATCTCGGCAGGACTTGTTCAATACCACGGGAAACCCGCCACCCTGGGCATTTTCCGGGATGTCACCAGCCGCAAGAGAATGGAGAATGAATTGCTGAAGGCCCAGAAACTTGAGTCCGTCGGCCTTCTGGCTGGTGGTATTGCCCACGATTTCAATAATCTGCTGGCTGCTATCATCGGCAATCTGTCTCTTATCGAGATGTATCTGAAATCCGGCGGCAGCATCTTCGAACCCTTGAAAAATACGGAACGGGCATCCCAGCAGGCCAGAGAGTTGACCCAGCAGCTCCTTACCTTCTCAAAAGGCGGCAATCCGGTGAGGAAGACTGCATCCATTGCCAATCTGCTGAGAGATGCAGCCCGCCTTGCCCTGAGCGGCTCCAATGTCACCTGCAGGCTGCACCTGCCTGATAATCTATGGTGGGCCGAAATTGATGAAGGCCAGATAAGTCAGGTTATCAATAACCTGCTGATCAACGCCGACCAGGCCATGCCGGAAGGCGGAACAATCGAACTGCAGGCTGAGAATGTCGTGATCAGGGAGGGTAGTGAGGGCAGTAATGGCGATGATCTTCCGCTCGATGATGGCAGGTATATCAGGGTAACGGTCAGGGACCAGGGGATCGGCATCCCGAAGGAGTATCTTACCCGTATCTTTGACCCCTATTTTACCACCAAGCAGAAAGGCAGCGGTCTTGGCCTGGCAATTTGCTACTCGATCGTCAGGAAGCATGCAGGACATATAACGGTGGAATCAAAAGTCGGGGTTGGAACTTCTTTTTCGTTCTATCTTCCGGCTTCAGCCAGAGAGGCTTTTGTCGTGGAAGATGTTATCGAGGAAGGGCCGATACGCGGGCAGGGGAAAATCCTGTTCATGGACGATCAGGAAATCATCAGGGATATGGCTGAAGAGATGCTGCTTGATCTTGGCTATGAAGTTGAGCTGGCCAGGGAAGGTCAGGAGGCTGTCGAGATGTACAAAAAAGCCCGGGAATCAGGACATGCCTTTGATGCCGTTATCCTCGATTTGACCATTCCGGGAGGCATGGGAGGCGATGAGACCATCCGGAAACTGCTCGAGATCGACCCAAAGGTCAATGCGATTGTCTCAAGCGGTTATTCCGGTGATCCTATCGTATCAGAATATCGGCAGCACGGTTTCCAGGGAGTGGTTGCCAAACCCTATAACCTCGAAGGGCTCAGCCGGGAATTACACAGGGTACTCAAAGGCACGGGAGCATATGGACCAAAGCCCCTGGCAGATCGGGGGACTCATTCCCGCTATCCGGGGCGATAACCACTTACCTTCTTTGTGCCTGGGTGCCTCAGAGCAGTTACCTCAATCTCCGCTGTCTGTTCCCCGTGGATCACCCTGCCTGTATCCCAATTTGTCCCAGTCCAGCAGTTGGCGGCCACCCGGACCATGACAGTCGGTGCAGGAAAGAGCTTCCTCTTTCGGGCCGATGGAATGGCTCAGGCTGAAGTTCAAATCCCTGGTTATCAGGGTAGCTTGCGGGTAATCCGGCTCCTGATCGGCGTCATTGGGATCGTCATAGGCCCGCATATCAGCCTCGGTGGTAACGAGGAGGGAAGGATCTTCAGGATCGGTCCGTCCCGCGGCCTTGACCTTGCTGGCGGGAATAATGTCATCGATGTCAGATTCCGTTGATTTGATAAACCAGCTAATGCTGATTACATTGAATGGGTATATCCTGGCCCCGGGCGCTTCCTTGCGCTCTGCAAAGCCGAGTATCGGCACATGCTTGTAATCAGCCGACGGGCCGCTGCCATCATACCATTTATAGGCTGGCAGCCAGCCAGCCTCATGGTTGCGGGTAACCGGCTGGCCGTTTCTGAACCGGCTCCAGTCCCGGCCAGCCAGAGCCAGGGCTGACCTTGTCCGGGTATCCGTGTGGCAGGTTTCACAGGCGACTATCCGGCAATGCTGATCCAGTCTGTGCCCGGATATTTTCTTCCCGCTCTCTGCTGCTTCCGAGTGGGGAGCAGATGAGTGGCAGCCGCTCATGGTACAACCGACCACAGGGTCGGTCACGGTCGGTTCGCTGGTATCGATCGCCGATCCCTTGGCTATCTGATGATCCTGAGTAATATGACATGACTGGCAGGCCTTTTGCGGATCTGACCCAAGGTGGACATCCTGGCCAGGGTCAAAAAGATCACCCCGCTTTTCCGTATCCTTTTTGTGACAGGTGAAGCATTGTCCGACTGTCGGGGGCTCGGCCCTGAAGTCCCCGCTGTCTGTCTGGCTGATGGATGAATGGCAGACTAGGCAATTGGCCGTGGACTTTTTCGGATTCCATTCAGCGCCGATGTGGCAGTCGTCGCATTTTCGACTGATCCAGCCATCAACCCCTCCCTCTTCGGAGAACTTAAACATCGACAGAGCGCACCATTTTTCGAGCATACCAAGCCCGGTGCCATATCCAAGCTGACCATGATACGACTCTTCAACCTCATGGGAATCAAAACCCTGAGCGCCGATATCTTCAACTTCCCGGCAGACAGAGCATGGCGGCAGTATCAGGCCGGTAACCAAAACTGCGAGCAGGATTTTTCTGAAGTCAGTCATTTCCTTCCTCCCTTCCCTGATGATGCATCTTCACAGGTATTTATAAGACCTTAAAAAAACTTTATAATCATCATTCTTATCGGAAGCGGGCTCAAGATTTATATCACCGGGTGATAATGGGAGGAAGCAGTCATACAGGAGCGAAAGATGGCTGGCAGAGAGCCTCGCCCCACCGGGGCTCCCTGCGACAGATGAATACCTCGAAGTTAAACCGTTTTTTTCCTCTCATAGGAATAACTATATCGACCATAGCGATGGTAGAAATAATTAGACAGGCTGTTTTCACAGCCATTCAGAACTAATCCCAGAATCTTTGTCTTGTCTTCCAATTTGTTAATCGCCTCATATACCGCCTCCCGTTGAGTCATTGATGCTCTGACAACCAGGATAACATGGTCTACCAGAGAAGATATGATAGTTGAATCAGTCACTGGAATTATCGGGGGAGAATCGATAATAATAAAACGATTGTCATAGCGGTTCTTTACCTCTTGAATCAAATTGAACATGCGGTCGGAATCAAGGAGCTCTGAAGGATTTTCGGGGGGAATACCGGCAGTAATTACACTCAGCTTTGGAATCAGGGTTTTCAGGATATATTTCGCCAGATCACCTCCGTATGTCAGGTACTCTGCTAATCCTACGCAGCTTTTATCGAGGCCAAGCATTTTGCCCACCTGCGGTTTTCTCATATCAGCATCAATGAGGAGAACGGTTTCATCCATGCCCTTAACGATAGAAACAGCTAAGTTGATGGAAGTTAACGTCTTTCCTTCACCCCGAATGGCACTGGAGACCTGAAACACCCTGCTTTCCTTTTTCTTTGACACTTCCAGGATATAGGTTCTTAATATGCGGTACTGTTCGGCAATCACAGAGTCGGGCTTCCATATCGAAACCAAATGCTCATCAAACGTCGCACTATCTTTCATCTTGTTTTATTCCTCGTAAATGTAGACACTTTTCCTGTTCTTCTGTTTAGTTATTCGGTATGGAGTCTGGAATTGTTCGGAAGGTACCGGGAATTTTCACTAAGTAACTGGTCAAGGAACCTTTTAACGTTTTCCTGGAGATTGCGGCCTGATCCGTAAAGGCCGGCTCCGATCAGGAATATGGTGTCTTCAGGGTATTTTCCCCGAACTTCCGGCAGGTTGGAAAGCCTGATACCTCCCGCGGGAATTGGAAAGGATGGTAATATCGTGCCCAGAGGGGCCAGCAGATTGGTACTGATTCTCCGGCAGGTATTCTCATCGAATGCGAATCTGCCGCTGCAATCCGGAAAAATTACGGCATCCGCTCCAGCCATGCGAAAGAGAGTTCCCAGGAGGATTTCCGGGGCGATGCCTTCTTTGCTGCTGGTGAAAAAGACCCCGCTGAGAGATGGATGGGCCATGAGAAAAAAAGGATAACTCTGGTTTTCGGCAATCGAGCGGAAAAAATCCAACCCCGTGATTACCGGCTGCAACAGGAGTCCATCTACGCCCAGCTCCAGGGCATACTCGATCTGCTGCTGCATGACTCCAGGGCTGTCATTGATATTCGTGAAGTAGAGTGATTTCCTGCCGCTTTTCTCCTGGGCTTTCAGGAGAGCTTCCCGGCAGAGGCGGACCCGGTCCTGGTAGGTACATGTCGGCTGATTTCCCAGGTTATGGTCATCCTTGATAATATCGATCCCTCCAAGGGAAAGCTCATAGCAGATCCGAGCCAGTTCCGGAGCGCTGCACCCCAGTGGTTTCAGTGCCGTACAGGTGAGGGGCCGTCCAAAGATCTCTGTCCTGCTCCTCAATCCGCTGACGCCATAGGCTGGTCCGGGAAACTTTTGGAGAAAGTCCGGGGGAAGAGCCAACTCAATAAGCCTGATACCCTGCATTAACGAAATATTGCCAAAGACAAGATTCATGAATTGATTCAGCGAGCCGTTCAGGATATCGGGTGAATACTCTAAAATTATCCGGTACTGATCTTCACCCTCTGCATGAATCTCAGAAATTTGACCGACGATTTTCTCCAATATGCGGGGATCGGATATCAAATACTCCGGCATCTCCACAGTTTGCTCGAAGGCAATCGCCGTGGCGATCTTCTCCGGATCTTCTTCTGTTGTAATCAGGTAAGATGCCCGAATCTGGTTTGATTGAGCCAAGTTATCTCCTCTCTTCGGGTGATATAAAAAATACAAATGCATTTTATCCCAAGTTTAGATATAATTGACAATAAAGTCAATATGGGTAAATTGGAAAATTAAATTCACTTCAGGTGCTGCCTGTCTTATCTACTTTTCTACTTTCTGCCGTTGAGCTCCAAAATGACTTGTAAGATATGTCCGTTTTGAAGCATAAGAGTTTCATTCCGCGATCGTCAAATAGATAAGCGTGAAGTATGAAGCCAATGAAATAACGCTTTAATGCGTCAGTAAAATCAATCGAAGGTCCAGACTATTTCCCTAACGCAGTTTTCTTGAAAGGGATTGTTCGGAACTGGAGAAATATTTACTCATTGTTTTTAAAATCATTAGCTTAACAATATGCTTTTAACAACCTGACAAAAGCGATGACTTATTTATTTCCCGTGCCTGAGCAATCATCTCATCCTGATAACAACTTTTAACGAAAGGAGGCGAAACTGGAGGTTTATTGTCCGTACGTCGTTAACCGGATATCATGTATCCCCTATTTTTTAGCCTGGCAGTAAAAGTATTACGGTAAATCTTGATATTTTATGAAAGGGAGGCACCCATGGAACAGAAAAAACTTTTTAAAGGATTTATTATTGTCAGTATACTGGCTTTGTTATTCACTATCGGCAGCCCGAAAGCTAATGCTCAATTTGGTTATTTTGGGCCTTTTGGACCGTATTATGCAGGACCTTTTGCTTATGGATATTTTCCACTTCCCCCACTTCCTGTGCCAGCAGCTCCAGTTGGCCCTTACCGGGGACCGCACGTCCTGACAACAACGAGTCTGCTTACCGCCCTCGCTCCCGCACCGACAGTTCCGGCCGTAACTCCTGCCGGATTGAGCGTCACCTCCCTAGTACCGGTTGCTCCTGCTACCATTACCATTACTTTGCCGGCAACCGCTTTAGCCACGGTGGCTCCAACTGTAGCCCCGACAGTCGTTACCCCGACAGTTACTACGCCTACATTCCCCGGACTTACTACCGCTTTTCTGCTTGGTGGCGTCAGCACAAGCACTTTGACTACTCTGGCCTTGCTTGGGACACTGCCGACTACTACCACAACTGCGGTAGTGCCAACTACCCCGGTATTACCAACTACCACCCTGCTTCCGACTACTACCACACCCACGATCGGGACTACCACGGCCTTGCTGCTTGGCGGCGGCGGCGGCGTTTCAACAACTACCCTGCTGTTACTCGGAATTTAAGGATAAATCTTTCGATTTTTGAGAGTGTTAGTGTTTGAAAGTCTTTGAGAGCAAGTCTTTGAGAGCGAATGTTTGAAAGTGAACGAGAGTATTTGAAGGTCGGTGTTTGAGAGTTAGTTTCTGACATTAAGCCTGTTCAGGGATTTGACCAGGGGAAAATACCCCCTGAGGGGGGAAATCCCTGAGCAGGCCATCTTACATCTTATTTCAGTGCATGTGCAGCATATTCCAAAACCGCATGCAAGTCTTCCTCACAAATGTGGGGATAATCTTCCAAAATTTCTGCTTGGGTCATTCCAGAAGCCAATAATTCAAGGATAAATTCAACGCTGAGCCGTGTACCCTTGATAATTGGTTTGCCTCCAAGTATTTCAGTATCTATAATAATTCTCTCTCTCTGCACCATGTAACTTCCTCCGAAGTATGTATGCTCAGAAATAATCTTCCAATCAACCACCTGTTTAATGAGTTATATAGCTAACTCTCTACCGGACACTTTTGAGGTAACAACCGCGAATGAACGCGAATGAACGCGAATGAACGCGAATGAACGCGAATGAACGCGAACTGAACAAAGAGGACTCGATAATGAAGGCAAATCAAAAGAATTTATTAGCGTCTATTCGTGTGCATTCGCGGTTGATTACAGGAATTGAAAAAAAAAAGTGTCCGGTAGCGAAATAGCTAATCAATCATATAGCGATATCCTGATTTCTTTTTCCAGGAAAAACCTCTGGTGATCAGCCCGATGAACCAGCCAAATAACAGGATCCCGGCACCGAAAGCTGCCCACATCTGATCCTGGCGGTTTTTCAGCCGGTAATTTTTATTTCTGATTTGCTTGAGCTCTCCCTCGGTAAGCTCGAACAATCGAACATATTTCTTAAGGGATTTGTTTTCCTGGCTCAACTGGGCAATCAGTCGTGCCTGTTTATCGGCCTCGATGGTCAGAATTTCGAGTTGCTCGGCCAGAGGTTTTTTATTCGTAAGAAGTGATTGCGCCACCCATCCTTCTTCGCCCTGCGGAGTACGGATATAATACCACCCACCCTTTTGGGAGACAACCGTTATCGGCTCTCCGGACCTGGCCCGGGCAACGATCCTGCTGCTCATCTCCGGCTCACTGCGCATGTTAATCATATGGATAGCGGATACGTACATGGTTTTGGCCGCAGCATTCGACTGGCTGAGAAAAACGATCGACATAAACGCCGCAGCAGTAAGAAGGAGGAGGAAACGGTATCTTGGCACTTCTCAACGCCTCCCTTCGTTAGCGTCATATATTCACCTGAAATTCATAAAGCAAAAGGGGAAATGTAATCTGATAAAAAGTATACCATCAGGAAATAGATCTTTCAAATATTTATGGTTAGAATTTTCGTCCGATGGCAGGGTATTGCTCACTGATTGGGGTCATATTTTTTCAGGCGATAGCGGAACGAGCGAAAACTCAGGTTAAGGAGCTCGGCGGCCCGGGTTTTATTGCCGTTACTTTTATCGAGGGCCTGGAAAATGAGGCTCTTTTCCAGGCTGTCCATGATCTTCTCCAGATCGATGCCCTGCTCGATATCGTAGTCTATGACAGGTTTACCGCCGGCTGCTGCATGCCGGATATTTTCCGGAAGGTCTTCCGGCTGGATGGTTCCTTGTGCGGCCAGGGCCACGGCCCTCTCGATGGTGTTTTCCATTTCCCGGACATTGCCCGGCCATGAATAGGCGGACAGAAGCTGCATGGCTTCGGGGGATATCTTTTTCGGCTCCTGATTAGTTTTTTGATTGAATACCTTGAGAAAATGATTAACCAGAAGGGGTATGTCCCCTTCCCGCTCCCGGAGCGGGGGCATGTGAACAGGGATTACATTGAGACGATAGTAAAGGTCCTCCCGGAAGGTACCGGCGGCGATGGCGGATGGGATGTCGATGTTGGTGGCGGCGATCAGCCGGACGTCCGTCTGGATTCTTTCGGTTGAGCCTACTTTGCGTATTTCCCGGTCCTGAAGCACGCGGAGCAGTTTGACCTGGATCGAAAGCGGAGTGGTACCGATTTCGTCCAGAAACAGGGTTCCGCCGTCAGCCATCTCGAAGAGCCCCTTTTTGGTGAGAACAGCTCCGGTAAAGGCCCCTTTGACATGGCCAAAGAGCTCACTTTCCAAAAGCCCTTCAGGCATGGCACCGCAGTTGAGGCTGATCAGGGGTTTATTTTTCCGGCTGCTGTTATTATGAATGGCCCTGGCTACCAGTTCCTTGCCGGTGCCGCTTTCACCGGTAATCAGGACCGTGCTGGTGCTGTCGGCAATTTTGCGGATAATGCAGAAAATCTCGCGCATCTTTTTACTCTTGCCAACCATGCTGTCAAGCTGGTACTGGTCACGCAGCTCGAGAAGCTCGGTGCGCAGGGCAAGGTTTTCTTCCGTCAACTGTTTCTTCTCCAGGGCATTTCTGATGATATGTTTGACTTCGTCGTTATCTTTGAACGGTTTGGTAAGATAATCATACGCTCCCCACTTGATGGCCCGGACCGCTGTTTCGGTTGAGGCGTAAGCGGTCATCATGATGACTACGGTCTCCGGGCTCAGCTCTTTCATGGCTTTCAGGAGGTCCAGCCCGCTCATTCCGGGCATCTTGATATCCAGGAGAGCCAGATCAAAGGAATGCGTTTGCACAAGCTCGATGGCTCTTTCCGGATGAGTTGCGTATTGGACCTTGTAGCCTTCCTTGCGCAGAATGATAGACAGGCACATGCACATGCTTTCTTCGTCATCAATAACAAGAATCGATCTCATATTCGTACGTCCTCAAGGAGAATTGGTGAGGCAGCAGGGAGAAATACCCTGAAATTGCTTCCCTCACCCGGTGCGCTGATTACCTCGATTTTCCCGTGGTGTTCTTCAACGATCCGATAGGCGATACTTAAGCCCAGGCCCATGCCTCTGTCTTTGGTAGTGTAGAAGGGAGTGAACAGTTGCTTGATGCCCTCAGGAGATATCCCGATGCCGGTATCGGCAAATTCGATCAGACAAAACCCCTGTTCCGCCTCCCTGACCCGGATGGTGAATGTCCCGCCATCGGGCATGGCCTGGCAGGCATTGGTGGCCAGGTTCCAGAAAACCTGTTTGATCTGCCCGGGGTCTGCCTCAACATCCGCCATCGATGCAGCGATATCGGTAACGATCTGGATCCGGTCATTCTTTTCTCCGCTTTTTTGAATGAGCGTGACGGTTTCCTGAACGATATCCGCGAGGGAGCAGTTTTGCGGGTTGGGCGGCTGAGGTCTGGCATACAGCAGAAAATCGGTGATAATCCTGTTCAGCCGGTTCGATTCTTTCAGAATGATTTCCATCAGATGGCGGTTTTCCTCATCCAGCTCAAGCTCATCATGGAGGAACTGAACCGAGCCCCTGATCGAGGCCATGGGATTGCGCAGCTCATGAGCTATGCTTGCCGACATCTGGCCGATGGTCGCCAGCACCTCCGCCTGTTTGACCTGCTCCTCCATTTTCTTGTACTCGGTCAGATCCTGAAAATTGGTGATCAGCCCTTTGGCCTCTCCCTGGGGATTCCTCAGAATAGAAATGGTCAGGCCAAGGAAAGTTTCCTGCCCCTTCCGTTTGATCCGGCTCTCCAGTCTCAGGAAATTCTTTCCTCCCTTGTCCATGGATTGGTAGTATTTTTCGATCTGCAGGGGCCTGAAGAGCTGATTCCAGTGAAACTGGCCAGCACCTTTTCCCGATGCCGGGCGGGGAAGGTCGAGAATCCGGATGGCAGCCCGGTTCATCAGGGCAACCCATCCAGTCAGGTCAGATACGATCAGGCCACTGCTCATACTCTGGAGAATGTTCTCGTTGAAGGTTTGCAGTTGAGCGATATCACCATCCCTGGCCTGGAGCTCTCTGCCCGCCCGGCGCTGCAATTCGGCCAGATATCCGCTCAGGAAAGCGGTGAGATAGAAGGCAAAGATATTGGCAAAAATGGTATGAGAAACGTATAAAAGGTTCAGCTCGATCTCTTTGGGTACGTAATTGTAGGGAGGAATAAGTATTCCGGTAAACTGAAGGGCCAGAAGCAGACCATAAACCAGGCTGCTGAAGCTGGCCACAACCATGCTGCTCCTTCTGGACAGCAGGATGCTGGTAGTGATAATAGTCAGGCTATAGGCGAATGAGAAGGGACTTCTGATTCCTCCGGTATAAAAAACGAGCGCAGTCTCGATGATCAGATCGCCGCAGATCTGAATATAGGCGAAGAAGACCACATCCGGCGGCCCCAGGCGGAGGATAATGGCATAGAGGATGGTCATGACATAGGTAATGATAATCAGGGTTGAGAAGGGGAGGAGAGAGACCGTCGGGTTCCTGAACTGTAAAATGGTCATGGACCCCAGGAGCAGGGTTATCACGATCACCCTGATGGCGACCAGCCATTTGATCTTGCTCAGGAGGTCCTCCCCCGGTAAGGCTGATTGAGAAATCTGCGGCAGCCAGCTCATATCGGTCTCACATTGGTTAAAGGAGTCAGAAGTCAGGAGTCAGAAGTCAGGAGAAAAGGCATAGTAAATGCTTCGCCATTTGTCATTCCAAGCGAAATAAAGGATCTTCATAAGGATGATACCTTTCACGAGAATGCTCAGAGTCATTTACCAGGCCATGACTTGCGCTCCGGCCACTGACTACTCTCTCCTGACTTCTGACTCCTGTCTCCTCAACATCAATTAATCGTCGCTGCCAGCTTGAATATCGGCAGATACATGGCCACCACGATAAAGCCGACCACCACGCCGAGAAAGACCATGAGCATTGGCTCCAGCATGGAGGTCAGGGTCTCGACTGCCACATCCACTTCATCGTCATAGAAGTCGGCGACTTTCGTCAACATGTTATCCAGGGCTCCGGTGGTCTCTCCTACGGTAATCATTTGAACCACCATCGGAGGAAAGACCTTGCTCTGGGAGAGCGGCTCGGCCATAGTCTTTCCTTCGCTGATGCTGGATTTCGTTTCGGCCAGGGCTATTTCCACCACCTTGTTGCCTGAGGTTTTGGCCGTGATATCCATGGCGTCCAGCATCGGTACGCCGCTGCTGATCAGGGTTCCCAGAGTCCTGGCGAATTTGGCCACTGCGACCTTGCGGATCAGAATACCGAAAACCGGGGTTTTGAGCATGAAGCTGTCAATGACCAGCCTCCCTTTTTCAGTTTTATAAAATTTCTTCAAAAAAACAATCAGTGAGGCTATGACGAGAAAGACTATCCCTCCACCCCAGCCGGCCAGAAAGTTACTCATGGCTATGACCATGCGGGTCGGAGCAGGCAGCGTCCCGCCGAAGCTGGTGAAAAGACTGGCAAATTGCGGGATGACGAAAATAAGCAGCCCGGCCACGATTACCACGGCCACGATCAGAATGACGATCGGGTAAACCATGGCTGATTTGACCTTTTTTTTCAAATTCATGGCCCGCTCGATGTAAATGGCCAGCCGGTTGAGAATGGTATCGAGGATTCCACCCAGCTCTCCGGCATCCACCATGTTGACATACAGGCTGTCAAAGGTGGTGGGGTGCTTGCGGAGTGCATCACCAAAGGATGAACCTCCTTCCACCGATTGTTTGACTTCCTTGCAGGATTGAGCCAGGGTCGGATTTTCGGTTTGGGCGCAGAGAATATCCAGGGCCTGAACCAATGGCAGGCCAGCGTCAATCATGGTGGAAAGCTGACGGGTGAGGATAACGATATCGCGGGTAGTGACCTTCTTTTTTCCCAGACCGGGGAGTTTGATCTCGATCGATTTAGCCTTCTGCTTGACCGAGGTGGCAATGATAGCCTGTTTTCTCAGTTCCTTAGCCGCCTGTTTATTGTCTTCAGCCTCGATCTCACCAGTGACGGATTTTCCTTGCAGGGACTTTCCTGTGTATTGAAATACGGGCATAGTTTGCCTTTGCTCCTTCTTATAATATGCTGTCTTGCATCATCTGATGCAATTCAGCCGGATAGGGGGATCTTCCCAGGGCAGTTTCTTTGCTGATGTGATTGAGCTTATACAGCGAGAAGAGTGCCTGGTTCATGGTCTGCATTCCATATTTTAGGCTCCCGCTTTGCATGAGGCTGTAAATCTGCTGGACCTGGTTTTCCCGGACCAGGTTGCGAATAGCGTGATTGGGTATAAGGACTTCCAGGGCCAGAATCCGGCCCTCTTCAAACTGTTTGGGTATCAGTTGCTGACAGAGAATTCCTTCCAGAAGAAAAGAAAGCTGGGTCCGGACCTGATTCTGCTGATGAGGAGGAAAAACATCGATAATGCGGTTGATGGATTGAATACAGGAGTCGGTGTGAAGCGTAGCCAGGGTAAGATGTCCGGTCTCGGCAATGGTCAGGGCCGCTTCCATGGTTTCAAGATCACGCATCTCACCGATCATGACCACATCGGGGTCCTCCCGCAGAACGGACCGGAGAGCCCTGGACATGGAGAGAGCATCGGAGTGCAGCTCACGCTGGTTGATCATGCACTTTTTATGGCTGTGAAGGTATTCTATCGGGTCCTCTACGGTTATAATATGCTTATGAACCTGCGTATTGATGCATTCAATCATAGCTGCCAGGGTAGTTGATTTTCCGCTCCCCGTTGGACCGCAAACCAGGATGAGCCCCCGCTGCCGCTCGCAGAGCTCGCTGACAACCGGAGGAAGGTTCAACTCCTGCAGGGTGGGTATGATATAGGGAACACTCCGGATAGCCAGGGCCATACTCCCCCGCTGATAGTAGGCATTGACACGGAAACGGCTCAAGTCGCTGACCCCAAAGGAGAAATCAATCTCCCGGCTTTGTTCGAGCTGGCCTTTCTGATCCTCGGTCAGAATTTCAAAGGTCAGATGCCTGGTATCTTCCGGAGACAGGGGAGGATAATCCAAATGGCGGATTTGACCATTCACCCTCACCTGAGGCGGAATGCCGATAGTCAAGTGCAGGTCGGAAGCCTTCTGAGAGAACATGGCCTTCAACAGATCCTGCATCGTTATACCTGCTTCAGCATAATGTGGAATCATGTTCATTGTGGAGGAGTCAGGAGTCAGAAGTCAGGAGTCAGAATAAATACTTTGTCTCCCGGCTCTGAGCTCCCTGTTCCCCGGCTTCTTGGCTACTGATTACGGCAACTGTCTTTACTGACCACTGGCCACTGATCACTGACCACTGTCTTTACTGACCACTGATCACTGACCACTCTTCTGGCTCCTGGCTCCTGACTTCTGACTCCTGACTCCTGTTTTTTAATCATCAAACGATACCCGCAGTACCTCTTCGATGGTGGTGACTCCCTCCCTGATCTTTTGGAGGCCGCTGTCTCTGAGGGTTCTCATTCCCTCACGGCGGGCCTGAGCTTTCAATTCATTGACCGGCGCACCATTCAGAATTTGAAGCTTCAGCCCTTCGGTAATTTTCATAACCTCGTACAGAGCAACCCGCCCCTTGTAGCCGGTGTTATTGCAGGCACTGCACCCCTTTCCCTTGAAGATTTTCAATTCCCCGACTTCCTCGGCTGAAAAACCCACCCTGACCAGGGCTTTTTCCGGCACCGTAATTTCCTCCCTGCACTGGGAGCAAATACGTCGTGCCAGCCGCTGGGCCACAATTAAAATCACGGCTGAAGAAACAAGAAAAGGTTCCACCCCCATATTTAATAATCGGCCAATTGTGCCGGGCGCATCATTGGTATGAAGAGTACTGAGCACCAGGTGACCGGTCAGGGCCGCTTTGATTCCGATCTCGGCGGTCTCGGTGTCCCGGATTTCACCCACCATGATCACGTCCGGGTCCTGCCGCAGGAAGGAGCGCAGGGCAGCGGCAAAGGTCAGGCCGATTTGCTCCTTCACCTGAACCTGATTGATTCCGGCCAGATTGAACTCCACCGGGTCTTCGGCAGTCATGATGTTGGTTTCCTCGTTGTTGAGCTGATGGAGCGCGGAGTAAAGGGTTGTAGTTTTGCCGCTTCCGGTAGGGCCGGTTACCAGGACCATGCCATAGGGGCTGTGAATGGCATCCTGGAACAGTTCAAGAGCTTTGGGCTCGAATCCCAGTTTGCCCATGTCCAGTTGAAGGTTGGATTTATCCAGAAGACGCAGTACCACCTTTTCTCCAAAGAGGGTCGGCAGCACCGAAACCCGAAAATCCATATCCTTTTTTTTGCCGAGTTTCAGCTTGATGCGGCCATCCTGTGGCAGCCGCTTTTCGGCAATGTCCAGTTTGGACATGATCTTGATACGGGAAACCACGGCATTCTTGATCTTCATCGGCAGGCCCATAGCCTTTCGCAATACCCCGTCCAGGCGGTAGCGGACCCGGAAGCTCTTTTCATACGGCTCAATGTGGATATCGCTTACTCCCATCTTTACCGCTTTGATCAGAAGACCGTTGACCAGCTTGACGATCGGGGCATCAACATCCAGTACCCCATCCTCGTCCTGCTCCTCCACCACTTCAACGTTGTCAACCGCACCCTTGACGATGTTATCGAAATCATCGACATCCACGACCGAATCATCAAGGTCCTCCGAAAAGTCCGTGCCCGGACCTGTACCCTCCTGCTCATCAATGTCATAATCCTTGGCGTTGATCTCCTCCGTCGGGGCTTTCTTTTTCCGGTAATACCTGTCAAAGGCCCTTTTAAAGGAGGATTCGGAGGTGACGACGGTCTCCACGGAATAGCCGGTGAGGAATTTAATATCGTCAATGGCAAAGACATTGGAAGGATCAACCATGGCCAGGGTCAGAATGCTGGACATGAGGCTGACGGGAATGCAGCTATATTTTTTCGCCAGATCCTGCGGAATGAGTTTGACCACCTCTTCGTCGATCTCGAAGCTGTTCAAATTGATGGTCGGAACACCATACTGCTTGCTTAAAAACCAGAGAATATCCTCCTCTTTGAGGAACCCCAGCTTAATCAGGTTAAAACCAAGCCTGCCCCCTGATTTTTTCTGCTCCTCCAATCCCTGCTGGAGTTGCTCTTCGGAGATCATTTTCGCCTTGAGGAGCAGTTCGCCAAGTCGCTCTTTCATGATAACCTTTTGATGGATGTAATCTTTTTATGTTATATTGAAAATGGTAAGTAAAGATAAAAGCAGCGGAAAGATTCAGGGAGGAAGAACCCGCCCTTCTTTTCCCCGGAATAGAGTATTTCTACCCGTGCGATATACTATTATTATCGTCTCGAACAGGTGAAATCTGAGATGGAAGATAAAATTGTGATTGAATTGCAGCATGAGGAAAAATATTCAGCCATAGGAACAGGAATTGCATTTTGGCTTTATATTGTGCTTTACAGTATCAGCCGAAGGGGATTTTATATCGAAGTCTAGGGTATTAGTATGGATAAGTTAAAATTTCTTGTCTTTTTGGGAAGCCTGCTTTGGGTCTGCCTGCTCTGTGGATTACGTTCGATCGGTTCGGTTGGATGTGTACATCGCCAACGCACTGGGGCAGGTAGATTTTTTGAGCTTACAGGGAGATTAATTACTGCCCAGAAACCGAAAATCATCACGGCAGTTATAAACAGGAATACAAATCCGATTCGCTCTCCTGAGGAATATCACCTTTTTATCACTTTTAATTTTCTCAGTAAATATATTAACCCTGACAAATATCAGGAAACGTTGCTCTCACCTTGTGTGCAACTGAGTAACATCTTGATTAACCATCAGGAAGATATTTCTCCTTCAAGAGAAAACCGTCTGCCTTTTCAAATCCTTCAGATTATAAGTACTTCTATAATAAGATCCTGAGAACTCCTCTCGTTATTTGGAGGAGCCGAGAGTCATATGAATACCACAGTGTATATAAACTACACAGCATATGAGTTATCCAGATAATTACGTACGCTGATATGGTATAAGGTCAGAAAAGGGACCTCAGTATATTAACTCAAAAAGGGATCTTATGATGAGTCTGCTTGACTTTTTTCGCCCCCGTTGGAAGCATTCTGATAAGGAAGTTCGTCTTTGTACTGTAGAGGGACTGGAGAGCCAGAAAATACTTGCAAAGATAGCCAGGAATGAGCCTGATGAGGATGTTCGAAAGGCTGCTGTCAAGAAGCTGGCAGACCAGAATTCTCTTGCTGAGATCGCAAAGGGTGATATGAGTTATGTTGTCAGATGTATGGCGGCAGAGAGATTGGAATCCCAGGAGTTATTGGTAAAAATTATTAAAGAAGATACGCTCATAAAAGACGATACCATTTTCAATATTCGTCAGGAGGCAGTGAAGAGGTTGCAGGATCAAGCTGTTCTGGCAGATATCGCTCAAAATGCTCAGGATGAAAGGATTCGCCAGGAAGCAGTGAAGAAGTTAAAAGATCAAACTGTCTTAGCAGATATCCTGAACAACGATGAGAGCTCGGATGTCCGGAAAATAGTAATAGCTCATATAAAGGCTCAACCCAATTTAGTAGATATTGCAAAAAATGATACTGTTTTGGCAGATATTGCTAACTATGCCAAGGATAAAAAAATCCGCCAGGAAGCGGTGAAGAGGTTGAAAGATCAAGCTATTTTGGCTGTCATTGCCAGAAACGATGAATGCTCGTATGTTCGCCAGGAAGCAGTGAAAAAGATGGAAGATCAGGCTATTCTGGCAGATATTGCTCAAAACGATACAGATGTATTTGTTCGCCAGGAAGCGGTGGAAAGGCTGGAAGATCAAACTGTTTTGGCAGATATTGCCAAAAACGATGAAAGTTTGTATGTTCGCAAAGCAGCAATAGCCCGCATAAAAGATCAGCTCATGTTACGGAGTATTTTAGCAGATATTACAAAAAATGACAAAGGTGATCCGGATGTTCGTGAAAAAGTAACAGAATGGGTGATGTGTCGGATAGAAGATCAAGCTATTTTAAAAGACATTGCTCTTAACAATAAAGATGGAAGAATTCGCCGGAAAGCAGTGATGAAGCTGGGAGATCAGGCTGCTCTGGCAGTTATTGCTCACAACGATGAAGATGCATTCATTCGCCAGGAAGCGGTGAAGAAGCTGGAAGACCAGACTGTTCTGGCAGATGTTGTCAGGAACGATAAAAATCAGTCTGTTCGCCGGGAAGCGGTAAAAAGGGTGGAAGATCAGGCCGTTTTGTCAGCTATTGCCCAAAATGACCAGGATTCATCTGTTCGCCAGGAAGCGGTGAAAAAGTTGGCCGATCAAGCAGTCCTGGTATATATCATCAGAAACGATACGAGTGTGGATATTCTCAGAGAAGCGGTGCAGAGGCTGGAAGATCAGGCTGCTTTGGCAGCTATTGCTCAAGACGATAAGGTTGTTATCTGGATTCGCCAGGAAGCGGTGAAGAGGCTGGAAGATCAGGCTGCTCTTGCAGATATCGCTTACAACATTGAAGATCCGTTTTTCCGCCAGGAAGCAGTGAAAAAGCTGAAAAATCAAGCTGTTCTGGCAGATATTATCAAAAACGACAAAGATCCATCCGTTCGCCGGGAAGCAATGAAAAAATTGGAGGATCAAGCTGCTCTGGCGGATATCGCCCAAAACGATGAGGTTGTTATCTGGATTCGCCAGGAAGCGATGAAAAAACTGGAAGACCAGGTTGCTCTGACAGCCATTGCCCGAAATAACAAAATACTCGTATGGATCCGCCGGGAGGCGGTAAAAAAGCTGGAAGATCAAGCTGTTCTGGCAGATATTGCTCACAACGATGAGGATGTATCGGTATGCCAGGAAGCAATGATGAAATTGAAAAATCAAGCCTGCTGCGACATTGCTCTGAGTAGTTACGAGATTAGCGGGGCAATTAACTGAACAGCACATCCCCCCGGCTGCACCTACAGGGTGCAGCCCGGCGTGGGACAGCCTCCGGCGTATTCAGCATCAGCCGCGGTGTACCAGGATTCTTCTTCCAGCTTTTCCTTGTACTGGCCGGGCAGGGAGAGGACCTGTTCGGGTTTTGAGCCGTAGCGGTAGATGGTAATCCCCTTGCAGCCGAGACGGTAAGCTTCGAGGTAGATTTTTTTTACCTCGTCCACGGTGGATTCAGCAGGCAGGTTGATGGTTTTGGAAACAGAGTTATCGGTATATTTCTGGAAAGCGGCCTGAATCTTCAGGTGCCAGTCGGAAGAGATATCGAGAGCGGTGACAAATATCCGGCGGATATCTTCAGGAATTTCAGTTATTTCCCGGATCGATCCGAGTCTGGCAACCTGGCCCATCAGCTCCTGGCTGAAAAATCCGCGCTCTTTGGCCTTTTTTTCAAACACCGGGTTTACTTCGAGCAGTCTGGTCCCATCCATTATGTTGCGCACAAAGCTCAAGGCGAAAACCGGCTCGATGCCGCTCGAGCACCCGGCAATGATGCTGATGGTTCCGGTAGGAGCAACCGTGGTCGTGGTGGCATTTCTGACTGCCGCATCACCCCGTCGGCCATAGACGGATGCAGAAAAATTGGGGAAAGCCCCTCTCTCTCTGGCCAGCAGTCGGGACCGGTTCCAGGCTTCCTCCCTGACATGCTTCATGATCCTTTCAGCCATCCGGACAGCCGCATCGGAATCATAGGGTATCCCAAGCTCGAGCAGAAGATCGGCAAAGCCCATCACCCCAAGGCCGATCTTGCGGTTTGCTCTGGTGATCTCCTCGATTTCGGGCAGAGGGAAGCGGTTTACCTCAATGATGTCATCGAGAAACCGTACGCCCAGATGGACAACACGAGTCAGCCGCTCCCAGTCTACATCTCCCCCCCTGACCAGGCGGCTGAGATTGATGGAAGCCAGGTTGCAGCTCTCGTAGGGAAGCAGGGGAAGCTCGCCGCAGGGATTGGTGGCTTCTATCCGGCCAATCTCCGGCGTGGGATTAGCGCGGTTGATGGCGTCCAGAAAGATCATGCCCGGATCCCCGCTCTTCCAGGCCATGTGGGCGATCAGGTCGAAGATTTCCCTGGCCAGGACCCTTCTGACTTCCTGGCCGGTTCTGGGATTGATCAGGGGATAATCCCGGTCCTGCTCAAGGGCCTGCATATAATCGTCGGCAGCCGCAACGGAGAGATTGAAATTCCGGAACTTTCCCTCCTGCCCCTTGGCAGTGATAAAATCAACGACATCGGGGTGATCCACCCGCAGGATGCCCATATTGGCCCCGCGCCTTCTGCCCCCCTGCTTGACCACGCCGGTGGCGGTATCGAAAATCTCCATAAAGGAAACCGGGCCGGAGGCAATGCCTTTGGTGGACATGACCATATCGCCCCTGGGCCGCAGCCGGGAAAAGGAAAAGCCCGTTCCCCCGCCGCTCTGGTGGATCAGGGCCATGTTCTTCACCGCATCGAAGATGCTCTCGATGGAGTCCTCCACCGGAATGACAAAGCAGGCGGACAATTGGCCCATCTGGGTCCCTGCATTCATCAGGGTGGGGGAGTTGGGCATGAATTCCCTGCCGGCCATCAGGGAATAAAATTCCTCCTCGTAAAGCCTGACATCGGCGGCAGAGCCATACTGTCGTTCAGCTTCGGCCACAGCCCTGGCCACCCGGCGAAACATCTGGGCAGGTGACTCGATTATCCTCCCCTCGTCATCCTTGCGCAGATACCTCCTGTGCAGAACACGGATGGTGTTGACCGGCAGCTTCAGCTCATCCTTCACTCCCATCCAGCTCTTTATCTCACGGATCTCCTGATGCCGCTTCCGGTACAGAATATAGGATCTTGCCACCTGAGTGAACCCTGCCTGAATCAGCACCTCTTCCACCAGGTCCTGGATTTCCTCGACACCGGGTATTTCACCAAACCGCTCACGAAGGAGGGGAACGATCCTGTCCGTCAGCTCACCGGCTCGTCTTTCCGACTCCTGCTCATCCTGGAGGTTTTCCAGAAAAGCCCGCTCCAGCGCATGATGGATCTTCTTTCTGTCAAACGGCACCATCTCGCCGGTACGCCGGCGGACCTGCCTGATTGTGGTCGCATTCATATGTTTGTTATCTCCGAATATGAAAAATTAATCAGTTGATAACTTAATAGATCGGCTGTAAGCAGGTTCAGGGCTTATTGCCCGGCAGCTTAAGGATATTCCTCCTGGAAAAGGGAGGAAGCCAATCCCAAAAAGTAACCTGTTTTCCAATGGAATAACCGATTTACTGGCATCAAGAAGGTGATTGAGCTTGCTTTAGCATTATCAAATTAGGAATGAGGTGAAGAAGATGAAAAAGATACTTACCATTCTGCCTGTTTGTGTATGCATGGCATTATTCGTTCGGGGAACCTCACATGCCTCAACGAATGACGGCAGGGAAGATTTCTCGATAAAGCCGGATGTCAATGCCAGTGGTGCACTTACCCCTGGTCAGATTCTCTATTCTCTCGAAGATGGAACAAAGGGAGATGATTTTATAATTCCAACAGGAGG
This sequence comes from bacterium, assembly GCA_040755755.1. NCBI lineage: Bacteria > bacterium. Next base: position 153,782 of record JBFLZW010000022.1, read on the forward strand.
CTTGGACGTGAGCGGCCTTTCCGGTCATCATAGATGTCCCCCGTGGAACCACAATGTAACACTCTCGGCTATGATTAAGGGTGACTACTTCCTGAAGTACTCTGTCAGCGGCAGTTCGGATGTCTTTGAATGGCATGTAACCGGACCTGAACCTGTCCCTTCAGGATCTGGACGGAATATCGCGTTCGCCGGTGTTCATGATACTGACGTAGACTTGGGCCTGACTGGTCAGGATCTCGATGCCCTTGAAGCCCACGACCATCCACGATATCAAACTCCGTATCCTGGGGTACCGCTCGACTGGGAGAACGAAGCGGTCCATTACTCGGCTGGAGACAGTAAGGTAGTATATTTCGGCAACTTTACATCCGGATGGGGAAAGATCTATCACATTTTCCCCGAGGCTATTGATGGCTTGATTGTCTACGATGTGGCAGGTGGATTGGATACCTTCGATGCCGGAACTGACACACTGAACAGCGATGTCATTTTCTATTCTTTAGCACCCTGCGCAACGGATCCAATCGGGGACAACATCTATTGGTACAGCGCAGCATCCGGAGGAATTGGCGGGCTGTATGCCGATCCACAACTGAATGAAAATGTGGATGCCCTGGATAATCGCCCTTCATCGGAACAGGGAGGACAATAATAGTAGCTCCGCAGGAGTCAGGAGAAATGTTTTTATTCGGCAAAACTTCCATTTATAGGATAGGGGCAGTAAGCGCCGAAAACCCTCTTGATTTGCAGCCTGAAGAGTATTAAAATGAGAAATCTTACGGCGGAATTCAGGAGCCGGATATCAAAATAAAGGCTTTCATTTCTCCTGACTCCTGGATTCTGTCTCCTGCTATAACATCAATTGTCCGTAACACGTAACCTTCTATCCACAAAGGGCAGTCATCTATGTCAATGGAAGCAGTAGAATTGATTATCATGCGGGTTTTTTCCATCCTGGCTAACATCATAGAGCTTGGCGCTGCCTTTATCATTGTTTCTGCAAGCATTCGGGCATTCTTTGGATACATCTTCAAGGCATTGTTTCAGAAGATGCCCAAGGAAAAGCTCAATGAGGAAAACCTCCGGATCGAGTTAGGATTTGCCCTTTCTCTGGCTCTTGAGTTCGAGCTGGGGGCCGATATCCTCAAGACGGCTGTTGCACCGAACTGGCAGGCAATAGGAACAGTAGCGGCAATCATTGTGCTGCGGACCGTACTCAATTATTTTCTTCAGAAGGAGCTGGAAAAGTCGGAAGCCAGGGCAGAGAAAGACCTTTCGGTGGTTTTGGAAGAGGATATTTCCCGGACCCTGTAGGCAGCTCACCAGCGTGCAGGCGGATATATTCCTGTTAAAACCGGCAGGTCATCCCTGAATAGCCGGATAATACGCAATCCCCGAAAGAGTTCCTGAGTGCCTGGACAGCCTGATCACCGGTGCAGTGGCAGGGTATCAGCATCCTGGGCGACAGGGAATGCAGGGCTTCTGCGGTTTGTTCAAGTCGCCGGTTATCGGCACGAAGAAGATGAAAACCGCCGATGACCGCCCGGATCGGGGAATTTCCCCTGAGCCGCCGTATCGAGGTCAGGGTGTTTACCAGTCCGGCGTGGCAGCATCCAACACACACAATCAAACCTTCCTCTGAGCTGATCCAAAGAGCCTGGTCATCTGCAATGCAGTCTTTCTGCTCTCCTTTCGGATCAAGAAAAAAGGGGCCGCCGACGTCCTCGAAGGATGTCTCGCGGGGGATCGGCCCGGTTATGCCAATCTGTCCGGTGAAGGTTAATGGCTGAGTTGCCCAGATAATCCTTCCATCGGGTACCCGAAGGATAGCAGACCTGGCTGCAGGGGGCATGCCGATCGGCCTGGGCGGTTTCTCAGGATGGATACTATACCGTGGCACTACGGCATTCGGGTGCAGGATCAGGCTGGCACTTATTGCGACCCTCAAGGCAGCAGCCAATCCCCCCGTGTGGTCATAGTGGCCGTGACTTACCACCATGAAGTCGGTCTTTTCCAGGGGGATCCCGAGTTGGCGGGCGTTTTCCGGAAGAGCCTTGCCCTGCCCGGTGTCGAACAGGATGCACTTCCCATCGGCCTCTATCCAGAGCGATAACCCATGCTCGGCGACCAGCCCGGTTCCTGGTTTATTATCAACCAGTATGGTAATACTGACAGACCCGGTGTACATTTTTCCCTCTCCGAGGATTCAGCCAATAATGCTGCTTCCGGCTTTACTCATCAGGGGCAATCAGGGGGCAAATGGGGACAGATTTGAAATCTGTCCCCATTTGCCCTATTCACTGATCACTGACCACTATCTTTTACTGACCACTGACCACTGATCACTGACCACTTCTTTCCCTCAATGATCGCAGACGTTATCACCCACTTCGAGTGTTCCGGCAAGATAGTCGGTAATCAGCCGTTCGGGAGTTTCGGCGGGAGCGCCCACTATTACCTGGATTCCCCGCTCGGCAAACAGGTTTTGAGCGCGCTGGCCCATACCGCCGGCGATGATGAGCGTGGCTCCCCGCTCCCCCAGCCAGGGCGGTAAAAGTCCAGGCTGGTGCGGTGGGGCTTCTATATCTTCACGTTTCAGTATCTTCTTTGCTGCCGGGTCCACATCGACCAGGGCGAAATGCCCGCAGTGGCCAAAATGCATCGACAATTTTCCATCCGCGATGGGAATAGCGATCCGCATGGATATATCCTCCTTGGTTTTCAGGTATTCTTCATTTTTATTCAGCGATTCCATCTCGTCCCCGCCCAGTCCGTCCAGCGCCTTGATCGGCTGGATAATTTCCTGCATGATCTTTGCCGTAGGGGAATCGGCATAATGAGAAAGGAAAGCATGGCCATCGTCGCAGGATTCAGCGATTTTGGGGTCTATGGGGATAGAGCCGAGGAAGGGCACCTTCATGTCTTCGGCAATGCGCCGTCCACCTCCGGTACGCAGGATCGGTGTAACCTGGCCGCAATGCGGACAGGCGAATCCGCTCATATTCTCCACTACGCCCAGTACCGGCACCTGCATTTGCCTGCAAAAGGAAATGGACTTGCGCACATCCACTGCCGCGACCTTCTGCGGAGTGGTGACGATCACCGCTCCATCGACCCTGCCGAGCAACTGGCAGACGGACAGCGGCTCATCGCCGGTGCCCGGTGGTGAATCAACCACCAGAAAGTCCAGGTCTCCCCAGGCCACATCCTTGAGGAACTGCCTGATAACCCCTGTCTTCATAGGTCCCCGCCAGATAACGGCATCATCCTGGTTGGAGAGAAAAAGGCCCAGGGACAGAACTTTCAGTCCATCGAGGTCCGCGGGGAGTAAATCTTCCCCTCTTCCGTTAACCGAGCCGAATTCCAGGCCAAGCATGGTTGGCACGCTGGGCCCGTGAATGTCCACATCCAGCAGTCCGACCTTTTTCCCCGATCTTGCAAGGGCAATAGCCAGATTAACGGCCACGGTGCTTTTCCCGACCCCGCCCTTGCCTGACATCACCACAATTTTATGGCTGATCCGGCACAGCCGCTGCTCAAGCTTCTGGCGCTCCCTGTATTCTTCATCGTTTTCGTCCGAACGGCGGCGGGAAGCGGAACAAGATGAGTCGCTGCAGGTATCACAGGTTGCCCCTGCCCTGGATGAGGCTTTGTCAGACTTCAGGTGTTCATTGTGCAGATACTCTTCGCAGGCGGCTTTCAGGGTATTGGCCGCCAGCAGGGCGCAGTGTTCGACTTCGGCGGGCAGCCCTCCCAGAGCATGGAGAATGTCCTGCTGCCCCATAGCGGCCGCATCCGTGACGCTTTTTCCAATAGCCAGGCAGGTAGTCATGCTTCCACTGGCAATCGCCGGCTCGCATCCGTCGGTGGAGAAGGACACCTTTTTAACCTTATGGTCACGAACCAGGAGCCAGATTTCCATGGTATCACCACAGGGTCCGGTAATTCTGGCGTGACCGTTGAATGCCGACAGCGGTCCATTGTTTCTCGGATTCTGCGCATGCTCGCGCACTATTGGTGAAAAATCCAGGGTTTCATGCAACTTCATTTTTACCTCCCAGCAGATACATCTAAACCTCCCAAACTCATCACCTTGTTCCAAATCTGATTGATATCTTCCGCAGCCGCAGCATCCGTCTCGACTACGGCGAGGGTCTCCAGTTGGGCTTTTGTTACCCGCCGGTCATACCGGATGCGGCCTGCCGCCTGTGCGCCGCTCAGGCGCGCCTTGTTCTCGATCCGTTCTGTCATCGCGGGGTTGAGATCCCACTTGTTTACACAAACCAGGGCCGGGATGGCAAAGTGTCGCGTAAGTGCCAGGACCCGTTCGAGGTCATGCTCGCCCGATACGGTTGGCTCGGTCACGATCACCACCAGGGATGCTCCGGTCACCGAGGCGATTACCGGGCACCCGATACCTGGCGGGCCATCCACAATTACCAGAGGAAATCCGCTTTCCTCGGCCAGTTGGTGCGCTTTTCGGCGGACAACCGACACCAGTTTGCCGGAATTTTCGGCTGCCGTACCCAGACGGGCGTGAACCATCGGACCGCAGCGGGTGTCCGACACCATCCATTCACCGCAAAGACGTTCCGGGAAATCAATGGCCTGCGCCGGGCAAAAGCGAACACATACCCCGCAACCCTCACAGGCTATGGGGTCAATTGCAAACTCCGGCCTGCTGCCTGCTGCCCGGTCCCTGACAGTAATCGCTCCAAAGCGGCAGTTTTCACGGCATGCACCGCATTGGATACAATCCGCATCCCTGATCACGGCTTCATGACCGCTTCGAAATTCATGCCGCTCCCGCACCTTCGGCGTAAGGACAAGGTGCAGGTCCGCCGCGTCCACATCACAGTCAGCGACCACCGTTTCACCGGCGAGGCAGGCAAACGATGCAGTCAGGCTGGTTTTGCCCGTGCCACCCTTGCCGCTGATGACCACGAGTTGCCGGACCGTGACTGGAGATTGTGGGGCGCTCGACATCGTGGTCACACTCATTCACCGCAGTGCGGAGTCCCGCAGCGGTCGTCGCGCTGGTCGCGGCCGCAGCAGGTCTTGCCTCCCTGCTCAAAGGAACATCCGCTCTTGCCCGCTCCATGCCGGGTCTGGCCGTTCTCTTTGAGGATAAAACCCGTTCCGCCGCTGACGATGCGCCTGACCACTCCGTGGCACTTCGGGCACTCGGTAACCGGCACTTCACTGATGGCCTGCTTCTGCTCAAATTTATGGCCGCAAGTCTGGCATTCATATTCGTATGTTGGCATGCTTTCCCTCCGATTAAGTATCAATCCAGCACAAATTGCATGATTTGCTTCAAAAGTCGCTTAAAATAATCCCGGTACTCCGGCAGAACATCCACTACAAGGTCTCCTCTTGAGTAAGCTTCGGCGATCCGCCGGTCATCCGGAATTTCCAGGAGAATGGGAATGCCCTGCTCCCTGCAGAACGTATGGACCCGGTCATCGCCAGCTCCGACACGGTTGACCACTACCCCAAAGGGAATTCCCAGCTCCCGCACCATGTCAACAGCCAGGGCCAGGTCATGCAGACCAAATGGGGTCGGTTCGGTAACCAGGACCACACAGTCCGCTCCCCGGAGAGTGACAATCACCGGGCACGAAGTTCCCGGCGGCGCATCCAGGATGGCCGGGGTGTCGCTCCGGATCCTGGCCTTCACCGCCCGGATAAGAGGCGGTGCCATAGCCACGCCCACATCGAGCCGACCCTGAATCAGGGTGATATGGTCCGACTTCACAATCTCTACCACACCAATCCTGTGGTCTTTTTCCCGAATGGCCTTGCGGGGACAGATTTTTGCACATCCGCCGCAACCGTGGCACAGCTCAGGAAACACCAGAGGCCTGGTCGCAAGAGACACAATGGCATGGTACTGGCAAATGCGGCTGCATTCGCCGCAGGCATCGCACAGCGATTCGTCAACCTGGGGAACAGGAATGGCGATTGTCTCCTGGTTTTCGGCAGTACCTTGCAGAAACAAGTGGCCGTTCGGCTCCTCCACGTCGCAGTCCAAAAGCTGCACGGCACCGCCGTGCACCCTTGCCAGGTTCAAAGAGACCGTGGTCTTTCCGGTCCCTCCTTTGCCTGAAGCAATGGCAATAATCATGAATTCCCCCTGCCGCGAAATCCCCGTCGGCCCCGCTGGCGGGCCGTTTCCTCATCCACCTGCTCCGTCCATCCGCCACGGGGATTCTCGACCCTGTCAAAACGGGGAATATAGGGTTTGATGTCCAAAAGCGGCGACCCGTCCAGAATGTCCACATCCTTCAGATAGATGGTCGTCCCTTCGATCCGCACCAGACGCACCACTGAAATACCGATGGGGTTGGGCCGCTGCGGATGCCTGGTGGAAAAAATACCTCGCGGTATGTTATCAGTAAAAGGCTGAACAGTCAACCGGGCATTGCCTGCCCGATGAAAATGATAAAGGAGGATCAGGTGAGAGAATCCCTCAAGGTCCTTCAGCCCCCCGGCATATTCAGGCCCTAATTCCGCCCGGCCTGTGCAGCCTTCTGCATAGACAGGCTGAATCGGCGTATTCTCAGGGATGCAATGCTCACTGTGAATAACGCCAATGGGAGTATAGCAGATCTGGCCGGGCATGGGAGTGGCCCCGCTCATACCCAGTGCCCTTCCACATCAGCGGCCTGGGAGGGGGAGAGCTTCCCGGACCGGAATAAATCGAGGGCTGCGGCCACGGTGGCTGCATCGGTGCTGTAGACCTTTATTCCGGCAGCGGAAAGAACCCGGAAGGCTTTCGGCCCGCAATGCCCGGTCACGAGACAGGAAGCTCCGGAGCGCGCCACGGTCTCTGCCGCCTGAATGCCAGCCCCTTGAGCTGCATTCAGGTTTTTCTGATTGTCGATCACCACAAAGGTAGCGGTATCCATGTCATAGATGAGGAACCTGGGAGCACGGCCAAAACGGCTGTCCAGGGGAGCATCCAGGCTCTCTCCCGATGTCGTAAAGGCAACTTTCATCTGTTTTTCTCCTTATGCGTCTTATGTATCAACATCCTTCTCTATAGGGAATGGCACTTACAGAACGAATCATACGGCTAACCCAATCTAATCTCTCCCTGGGGGGCAATGCCATTTTGCCTTAAAGGTAGGGCTACTGCCTTCTGCGGCGGCAGCCGCTTTGGACTGCGGCAGCACGATACCGCTTTCCTTCTCCCGGATCGAAGATAATCTGGCAGCCACTTCCCTTGCGGATGGCTCAATACTGCCGCTTTTGAAAATAGCCGGGCTTACCTTAACCCATTGCCTTTTTAGGTGGACATTGGGGCCGTAGTGGAAGCACCTTTTGCAGTGCTGCTCACTGCAAAAGGTGTATCTTCCTGACATACCGAAAACCAAACATGCTGGTATACCGCCGCCAATCCTGACACATTACATGCCCGGCATACCCACGACAAGGAAAGCGGTTCGTGCCACCGTAGTCCAAAGCGGCTGCCCCACACTGTGGGTGCCGCAGGAGATGAGTACCAACTTGGCATCTGTAAGTGCCATTTTCCCTATTATCTAATGGAACAGGCGTAAAATGCAATACTTACAATACCTGTACAGAATTCTTAGCCCGAAGGGGCGTATGCTTTTAATCCCTCCCCCATACTACTTACCAGGAAAGCCCCTCACCCGCCACAGGAGCTCCCTGCCAGCCCTCTCCCCAAAAAGGGACGAGAGAGAGAAACACTTCCCTGCGCTCAATGCTATGGGGCGGAAGTGGAGGAAATTCCCCCACAAAAGAGAAAAAGTAAAACTGTCCGCCCCTGAACCCCTTGAGGCAGAGAGCCCATCTGTCAGGGGAGGCTGGGTGGAGGTGATGGTTATTTTCACCATTCTCATCGATAAAGGGAAGTTGGAAAAAATCTGATACCCGTAATACTGGTAACATGTACCGATGCGGGTTGTGAAAAAGGGCTGCGAAAAACGACTGCGCCATACTCGCGGCATGGGACAGCCGCCCTCCACAGGCTTTCGAGGCTACTTCGCCTCATCGCCGGTATCAATCCGAGCAAGACGCTTCCTGATGGAGTCCAGGACCGGGGGCAGGACTTGTGCCTGCCTCCTTGAGTGGTATCTGCCCTCGCGAGTATCTATACTGCAAACGGGTTAAAACTTTACTTTTTGTCGAGAATTCAGGAGTCAGGAGTCAGAACAAAGGCTATCTTTTCTTCTGACTTCTGACTCCTGGATTCTGACTCCTATCCAATATTTCGTCACCTGCCAGCCGGCCGTCTACCTGCCAAATCGAGCCCAGCCCGGCAGCCCGGTGACACAGAACCCGTACCGCCATCCGCAACCACCGGCTCCCCGGCCTGATGGCTGAGGCTGGGTTTGGCCCTGTACTCTGGGTCTGCCGGGCGATCGAAAGCCACGGCCCTGGAAACCCTGGCTGGTTCCGTTTCGGAAACCACGCCGGCGGGAGGAGCTCGCAGAGCCGGGCACGCTAAACCCCGCGCAGAAACCTGCTGCACGGCCAGTCATTGGCCCCATTCCTGTCGGACCAGTTCCATCTCCTCTTGGCATGGCAATATTCTCCTTTCGCTTTTTTTCTTTCCTGGCCCACTGTTTCCTGATAGCCTGTGGATGGGTATGCCGTAATTCCGCCATGCCGAGCGCCAGGCCAGGTCCTGCCCGGCATGCCGAGCTCTTCAGGCAGCAGCCCCATCACAGCCAGCCAGCAATCCTGCTGTCTTCCCTCCGAATGTTCCGTTCGTCTTTCGTTGTTCCCCATTCTGGCTGCTACACGGGACAACTGATTGCCCTGCAAGATAGAATGCATACATTCGTGGATGCATCAGTCGTGCCATACTAAAAGCGAAATAGAACCTTTTAGATATAAGTGTTTTAAAATAAAGTAATTATCAAAGTCGTGAACAGGGTTGAAGAAAGGAAATAAGATCGCTTTTCCGCGACTCAAGGTCATTCATAGAGTAGCAGAAATGAGATTGTGGAGTAATGCTTTGCAAGCAGGTATTGAAGGCAGGAAAAGGGGAAGGAGCTTTACCCATACCCTGGGTAACTCATTATTCAGAAAGAGCAAAAAGTTCAATATTCACCCGTTCGTAGTATAACAAAGTACGGACGGCCTGTCCTGTCTGGTGAACTTGGACTGACCGGCCCTCTTGCCGGTTCCGATATTGCTGGTATCACCGATCCATCTGAAAACCTGTATTTTATTTCTTGTAATGATCTTGGTTTCCTTGTAGAATTTTAATTCATTGGATTATGGAACCTTGGTAAGGCGAGTACCGTCAAGATGAACGGAATTCGAGAGGAGCACCGAAAAGCTATGGGACCAATTTGCTCCCCGTTCTTCTTTGTCTCCACTTTTGTCTCAAACAAATGGTATAATAAATCTGGATAAACCTGAAACCCGTTGAGTTATTTAAAAATGGAGTATGTTATTGCCAGTACAGCACGGCGGAAGCCCCTAATAGTTTGAGCAACAGCTATGGTCTTCGTTTCAGCCATTCCATCATTCCCGGTAGTTACGGGAATGACGGTAATGCTGTGATGCAGGGAGCAGGTATCCCCTGTGGCAACCTCTATGGCATTGGATTTACCCTTTGAAAAAATTGTAGAAACAGTTAAAAGTCTCAGTGAAGAAGAGAAAGAAAAACTATTTTTTATTATTAACGAAGATTATGCTAAAGCCCAGGTAAAATGAAAAATGAGGCTTGGAAAGAACATCAGGCGAACCAAAGTGTTCCTTCAGAGGACCTGAAGTGAGTTATAATGTTTTTCTTTCCAGGAAAGCTCACAGGCAATATACCGGCCTTGACCATCACATTCAGGATAGAATCAAGTCAATACTCTCTCAACTCAAAGAAAACCCCTGCAAAGGATTTTCCCTTTCGGGAGAAAAATATGCTGGATTACGGTGTGTAAAGATCAAGCATAAGGCTGTGGAATATCGTATGGTATAGGATATTTGATGGCACGGTTGAGCTTAATATCTGGAAACTCGTGCCTGATTATATGAGCAAGATGCAGTTCTATCTGGCCCTGCTCCATGATCGATGTTGCTCAAAGAGTTTCTACCAAATTTTAGCCGATAAACCTCTGTAGGTTCCGGCTGGATGCTTGATATACATGACTTCTCCCTTAAACTTCGACTAGAAAAAATGCTCTTGCATGATTACAATAAAACCAGGTGGGGCAGATGACCAGCATACTTAACGTTCATATTTTACTAGGAGGTGCAAACTATGAAGGCAGCCCTGAAAAAACAGCTTGATGAAATGACAGAAGATGAGCTTCAGCATCTTCTCAGGAGAGATTATTTAAGAAGGTTGACCCGGTACAGGATGACGGATGACTTTTACCGGCAAAAATATAATATGGATTTTGAGAGTTTCGAGAAGGCAAATATTGTCCAAAAAGAGAATTACAGCTTTGAGGTTGAATCTGATGCACAAGAGTGGGAACTTGCAGTTGATGGGATACAGACACTGGAAAAGAAGCTGAAGGAACTCTCTGGTGAAAATCAATAATATTATCAAAGAGGCCGGTGATGTAGCTGATAAAAACGATTTTTACCTGATCGAGAGAGACAGGACTGACAACATCATCAATTTAAACCTGGTGATCGATAATGGGCTGTTTATACAAATCTACGCAAATGCTCAAAAAGATAAAGTTAATCTTGCTCTTATTTTTAAAAATCGAAGACTGTATGGCTTTGATTCTGAAGGTGGTAAATATCATTGCCACCCCTTTGATGCTCCTGATCAACACGTATTTGTTGATGAAAGTAAATCAATAAAGGACTTTGTTCAGGAATCGATAAGGTTTTTAGAAGATAAAGAAATGCTTTAGCGGTACGTGGTAATGGCCAAATCTTCCAGCAACTTATCTTACTACCTCTATGGCTTGAGCAAGTATCTGGAAAACCTCCCCATCACGGATGGAAGATCGGCGTCGTTTCTTCAGGACCTTGGCCGCGGGTATTATCGGGAGGCACTGGCAGCCAGTGACTGCTACACCCGGCAATCCTTTGAGAAGCAAAGCCTCAAGCTGAAAGGGTTCGTGCGGCAGGGCAGGGAGGTCTTTGAGCAGGAGGGGCGCTTCTATGAAGCCCTGCTCATGCAATATGGAGGATATCTGCCCCGGCTGCAAGCCAGCCTCCTGGCCGCAGGCGGCCCGCCTTTGATCTTTCTGGATGTTGAAACCAATTGGTATGGGGAAATCAGGGAACTGGCCTTCCTGCACACCCAGGTTCCGGGCATTTATTTTTATGCCTGCTCACCACAAGGGCTGCGCCAGCACAGTGGTTCGAATGATTGCTTAAAGGATTACTTAAAGGGTTGCTTAAAGGATTACTTGAAGGATCGCTTGAAGGATCGCTCGAAGGACAGGCCGCAAGATTGCCGAAAGGATGTCCCTTCGGCCCTTGCCCAGGGCCTTGAAGCCCTGAAAACCGGAATGCTGGCCAATCCTTACTGGGTGGGGCACCAGATCAGGGAGCACGATCTTGGTATCCTTAAAAATCATGGGCTTGACATACCGGATGACCAGGTCATCGATACCCTGGAGCTGTCGGCCATTGCTTATCCTCTCTGGCCGGATCTGCGGCTCCGGTGCCCGCACAGGGCGCTGGAGGATGTTTATCAGACTGTCCGCCTTTTCATCTCGCTGGTCATTCAGCTCAGAGCCAAGCCTGAAATAGTCAGGAACCGCATCCAACGTGAGCTGCCCATCTTCCAGACCCTCTGGGATATCCTGTCGTCATCCGGTCAACTCGGCCCGCCCGGCCTGGCAGGTCACCCCGGCCAGGCTAGCCCTGACGTCCCAGCCGGTCAACCTGCCCAGCCCAGCGGCCCGGAGAGATTGCCGGGAACCGGCAAGGACCTGGCCCCTCTCTATGAGTTGCAGCCGCAAGAGCTGCTCCGGCCAGGGTATGAAGCAGCAGCGATCACCCTTATGCCGGGGAATAATGTGATTATCAAGGATCGCCTTCCTTATTGCTTTACGCAGCACGAAGGGACTGCAAGTGCTGGGACTGAAGGCACAGGAGGGGAAGACGCAGAGCCTGGAAGTGCAGAGGCTGGAAGTGCAGGGGAGGATGAAGGTGCAGGGGCTGAAGGTGAAGGGACTCAAGATGTAGTTCTGGTGGGTTCCGCAGAGCACATCCTGGATGAAGAGAAAACTCTTGCCAGGGTAACATCGGGGCTGGCCGGGGCCTTTCTCTTCTCCTTTTTTGCAGAGTGCAGGAGCAGAAAGGTTCCCTGCTCAGGATACCTTCTCCATCCCATCCCGCACCGGAAATGGTGCCAGGGAAAGCTTCAGTTTATCAGACCGGAGCGCTATCCGCCGGGATTCTGTCTGCACGAGTACGAGCATTACCCGGTATGCCCGGAATGTCCTCCGGAAGGCTCGCAGGATGCCGGGCAAAAGCCCGGTCAAAAGCAAAAGAATAGGCTAGAACCTGGGCACGAGCCTGGAAAAAGTCCCGGTCAGGGTCAAGGGTCCGGGCAAGAGCCCGGCAAAGGGACGCGCAGGGTTTATTTTCTGGAGGAACTGCCCCTTTTGAACCTGACCGAGCAGGAGTTTAAAACCCTCCACTGGCCAGACCGGGCATCTTATTATCTTTCCCGGCTGGAATGGTCTTTCGATTCAGCCGGATGGCCAGCCCGGCTCAGGGAATTCTGGCCTGCTGAGGCGGATGAGGCCAGAAGGCAGCAGAAAAAAAGGATCAATTTTTTGCTCCATCGCGCAAGCCGGAACTGGCTCCGGCTGCCAAAGGCTGAGACCGGAACTTCAAATCAGGCCGGTCAGGCTGCTCAGGCCGGACAGGGCCGGGAGCCGGGCAGAAATTACCTGTGGGAGAGCGGATTTCTCCTCCTGAACGTTCTGACCGGCGAGATTCGCCTCTATCCTCAGCTTGAGTCTTTGCCCTGGCTGGTTGCCATTGATCAGGCTGCCAGCAGTCCGGCTGCTGCCGGAAAGCAGTCGCCGCAGCGGGCTGTCACTACCACCAGGTTTATCAGAGTCATTCCTGATGAGCGGCAGTTTCTTATCTCTCCGGACTCTCCCTATCACCATACCTTTTACTCCACCCTGCTGCTCTGCATTCTTCAGCAGGTACGGAAAGGAAACCGGGTGGTCTTCCTGTACGATCCGGAAAAATGCTCCAGCCGCAATCCCTGGCCGGAAATCATCCGGTCTCTGAAGGCCGGGAAGATACGGGTTAATATGGCACGCAGCAGCGAACAGACCATTTCGGCTGATGGTGCCCACAGCAGCGCACAGGCCGGTCCGTCAGGCATCGGAGGGATAAGTGAGGGGTGGCATAAGCCAAAGGTCAGCCGGAGCGGAATCTTTCGGAACCTGGAGCTGCTTTTCCAGGGGAGACAGGAAGCCTGTTTTTTCCCGGTCACGGCCCTGGCGGAGGTTGTGGAGGCTTTCTCCTTCCATCAAAGAGCCTTTCCGGATGGGAAGCAGATCTGCCGGCAGCGGCCAATCCTGCTGCTCGAATCTCTGCCCTTTCGCATCCCACTCGGTTACAGCCTGTTTGCTTCAGGCGGGAGTGAAGGTATAACCTTGAGCTGCCTTCCTTCTGTGCCCCTCAAGAGCGATGATAGTAACTTCAAGCTACTTACCAAGAAAGCCCCTCACCCCAGCCCTCTCCCCAAAGGGGCGGGGGAGAACAGGTGGCCTCAAAGAGCGGAGGATGAAGATTTTCATCCCACCGGAGAAACTTATCCTGCCGGAGAAACTTGCTCCGCCGGGGATATTCATCCCGCCGAAGATACCCCTATCGGGGATATTCATTCTCTGGAGCTGATTTTTCGGAAGTTTCGTCCCTTCTACCAGAAATTATTTGACGGCCTTGATGCGGTCCACTTCTTCGACTACCGGATCCCGGATATCGAGACCAGTCGATGGCCCATGCCGCCTGCGCAGAAGGATGATGGGGATGTGCGGGAAAAGGTCAATCAGCTCTTTAACCCCAGGGGCTGGGAGGAGCAGCAGGAGGCCGACCGGGAGAGGGATATTGACCTTTTGCTTCGGCATGTTTTCTTTCGGGAGGGGGAATTTTCCCAGGAGCAGTATGAAAAGACGCAGAAAAAGAATGTGGATGAATTTTTCGATTCAAAAGACAGCCGTCACCGGCTGATCACCCTTCCCACTGGAGGAGGAAAGTCACTGATCTTTCAACTGCCGGCCATTATCCGGACCGCCTGTTCCGGCAGGCTGGTAGTGATCATTTCACCACTCAAGGCCCTGATCCAGGAGCAGTCGTTCAAGCTGTGCTCCCTGGGGATGTTCGATTTTGTTGCAGGATTTCACCAGGACCTCGACCGGGAAGAGGTTGACCTGCTCTACCGCCAGATTCAGGACGGCACGCTGCGCATTGTCTACGTGACACCGGAGCGGTTTCGCTCCCCTGCCTTCCGCAAGGTTTTACAGCGCAGGGCAGCGCTGGATAGCGGGCTTGAGTTTGTGGTTTTCGATGAAGTCCACTGCGTTGCGGACTGGGGATATCATTTCCGTCCGGATTATCTGTGCTGCTATCAGGACCTTTTGCTTCATGAGATTTATGGCCGGGTTCAGGGCTTTCTCTTCTCAGCCACAATCACCGAAACAAACCTGCGCCTTCTGGTCGAAAAAGTCCGGCCTTTGGAATCTGAAGATCAGGGAATCACAGGAAATCAAGTGATCAGGGATGTCAATCCGGAAAACCGGGTACCCTTGCGGCCGGAAATTGAAAAGTATATTTTCCCCGTTGGCAGGGCTCTGGCGGATAAAGGGCAGGGCAGGGAGGCAGAAGGGGAGGGGAGCAGCCAGAATGCGCCGGAGAGCATTCATAGCCCCGGACTGCCGAATGGTTCAGACATTGAGCACCCCTCCCACCTGAATCCATCCCACAAGCTCATGGCAGTGCCCGGCCTCAAACTGATGACAATGCCCGCCAGGGCATCGGAAATTCAGGCTGAGCGGCTTTCGGCTATCAGGAAAATCATTGAAGACAATCTGGACTCCCGGTCGTTTCGGGCGCTTATCTTTTACCAGTCCCAGACCGGCACCGAGGAACTGGCAGAGGCGCTCAATGAAGCCCTGATTAAAGACCGGCAGGGCAGGCTCGTTCATTTCGACTGCTTTCATGCCGGAATACCGGTGGAGGAGCGGGAGATGATCTATCGCCGTTTTGCCGGGGGAGAGATTCAGGCACTGGTGGCTACCCGGGCTTTCGGCATGGGCATGGATATACCAAATATTTCGCTGGTCATTCATTACCAGCGACCGCAGACCCTGGAGGAGTATCTCCAGGAGATAGGGCGGGCAGCCAGGCAGCGGAGCCGGTTTTCCACACCTGCCCGTGCCTATGTACTCCTTGCACCTGACGGCATCGAGGGGAGTGGGAGTGAGGGAATCGCGCAGCAGCAGGATGCGGCCTCTGTGCCGGATCTGACCAGGGAGGCGGTGCTGAATATCCGCTCCGAGCTGATGGAGCAGGTTTTCAAGAAGGGGACGCTTCGGGAAGCCACCTTTTCCCTGCAATTTCATGGTCTGGAATTCCGGTTCGATGAGCGCCTGGCCGGTATATCCAAATTTTCTTTCGCTCCGCAAAAAAGGAGAAAGGAGGCCATAGTCCGAAGCGCTCTCTATTGGCTGTCCCAATACGAGGCGGGAATCTTCGAGTGGGGCGAATACCGGCTGTACGGCCTTGAAGTGGACCTGATCGGCGAGCCTGCGCTGTTTCCTTCCGATAAGCCCTGGCAGAAAGAATTGCACAAAACCGCACGGGCGGTTTTCTCTCTTCAGGAGATGATCCGGCAGTACGATGGGGATGAGCGGGCCTGCTACCTGGATATCCTCCACTTCCAGAGGGAGGGAGCAATCGCCATCTCACACCGCAGCATTCAGCCGACATCCTTTGTCCTGCCTGGCCGGTCGGAAAAAGGCAATCCGTGTGCGCCGGATGCCAACCCGGCAATGGACTGCCGGGAAGCACCTGATGACCGGTCATGTTTTTTCCCGCTGTTCTTCCCCCTGGAGCTGAGCCTGGCCCTGTTTGAAAAAATCCGGCAAAAATACCTGGGCAGAGAGCCTCTCATTCTCTGGCCAGACCTGGTGGCCTGGATTGCTGCCCTGATCCGTGAGTACCGGCCGCGGGAAAAACTCTTTTTCTCTGAAGATGACCGGAAACGGATCTGGGGAGGCACGGAGCCGTCGGCAGAGCTTGAGGAACTCTATCGAAGCGGCTTTTTCCAAAAGCTGCCGGATGGGGCAGATAGTGCGGATGACAACTGCCTGTATGAGCTTGATCTTTATCACCTTTCAGAAGACCAGTCAACAGCCAACTACCCCTGCCTCGAAGCGTGGATGGAAAAACACCGCATAAAGATGCTGCATGACCTGGTCAAAAAATCGCGCAGGATCGGCCATCTTTTCCGCTTCTGGCAAAAGCACAAGATCATGGCTTACCGGATGGAAAATCCGGTGAAGGAGAAAAACCTTGCCTTCCGTATCCTGGAGATAAACCCGAAACACCGCCTGGACCAGGACGTTGCACTGGCTCAGGAGATTTACCGCTATCTGCACCGCTCCTGCCAGGCTGAAAGCCGCATGTCCCATGATACTATGGATCATGCAGGCAGATCGAAGCCGGAAGCCTTCGGCCTTCTTGGCATCTATGAGCGTTTCCATCGGGACCACTCCCTGGAAGAGATGCGGCGGGCACTCATCCTGCTGAAAGTCATGGGATATATCCATTACTTCGAACAGGAGGAGGAAATCGGCTACCGGCTGGTCCGCCGGGCTTTTGATCGATGGAACGAGAGTGCTCTTGACAGAATCAGGGAAATCAGCCAACTGGCTAAAGTAAAAGAGTTTTTGACCAGGATATTCTTCACCGCCCTGGCCGCTGGGGACCGGGAGCTGGCTGACCAGTTGATTGTCGATTATTTTACCTGCCCCCATTCCGGCAGCTCACCCGGATTCTCTGCCCGCACGCTGGCTCTGCTGCAAAAGCCGGAATACGATCAGGTGCGGCTTCGGATTCAGGGATATTTTGCCGAAGAAAAGCTGAAAGGCTACCTTGAGGCCAAAGACCGGGAACTTGACGATGACCAGAAGGAACTGGTGGAAACCTTCAGCCGGGGAGAATCGCTGATTGTCAGGGCCGGACCTGGTGCCGGAAAAACCAGGACCCTGATCTACGCCGTTCTGGACCTTCTGATCAGGAAAGGTGTTCCTCCGGAACACATTCTGCTTCTCTCCTACACCCGCAGGGCAGTGGTGGAGCTGCACCGGCGTATCCGGGCCTATCAGCCGCAATTCGATCTTTTGAACGACTGGCAGAAGCTGAATATCGATACCTTTCATGGATTTGCCCGGAAAATCCTGGGACCGGAAGAACGGGCCAGGATCAGGGAGGAGATCAGGGACCGGAAGGGGAGGGGAGGAGAGAGCGGCCAGACAGAGCTGTTTCACCAAAAGTGCCTGGAGCGGGCAGCCGGGCTTTTCTCAGCCCGGCATTACCACTACCTTCTGATCGATGAATTCCAGGACGTTCTGGCTGAGCGGCTGGAATTTATCAAAACCATTATCAGGACTTCTCACCGGGAAAACCTGAAAGTCTTCCTGGTTGGAGATCCCCTGCAGGATATCTTCCACTACCAGTGTCCGCAGGAAGAACAATCGAGCTTCGACCTGATCGAGACATACCTGGCCGGGCAATCCATTGCCCATGCTGAAAGAGAGCTGACCAGAAACTATCGCAGCTCCGGCAGCCTCTGCCGGTTCTTCGACGAGTATGTGGCGGATAACTATGCGCCTTTGCGGAGAATCCATCGTCCTGCCGGTATTTGGAAAAATCAGGCTGATGGGTCCGGGGAATCCGGGGAGTTCAATGATCTTGCGGGAGGAATAATCCGGAAGATAGCCCTGGTCAACGCCCCTGATGCCCCTGGCAGGGAAAACCGCACAGCCAGGTATTATCAGGCCATGTATCAGCAGATTGCCGAAGACATTACCCGCTGCTGTACCGCTGCCCGCACTGCCCATACGGCTGGGGACCTGCCGGTCTCCCGAAATCTGTCCATTGCCATTCTTGGCCGGAACAATCAGGAAGTTGAGGCAGCGTTCCATCACCTTTACCGGATACTGTCTCCGCTTGGCCGATGTCTTCCTCTGAACGAGAATTTTCCTCTCTGGCGAAGGTGGGACGTCTTTGAGGCTATCCAGCATCTGGCCGGGAAGGAGCGGCAAGGTCTACGGGTTGAGGCAGATGTCATCCAGGCAGCTTTTAACCGCTTCCGGGACCTTGGGATGGTCCCCGGCTATATCGGATCATACCGGAATTGGGAGCCCCTGGCCATCTGGGTCTATCTCAATGGCCAGGAAAAGGGATTTGCCCATATCCTGATCCGGCAGGAACAGGAGGAGGAAGAGAACGGGGAGTACAGGCTGCTTTTCGGACACTCCGGGTCCGGTGGAGGGTATGATGGCTGGAGACAAGCCGGTGTACAGGGGCAGGTCGATATCCGTGAGCTGGAGGATTATCTGATCGAGGAGGCACCTTTGCGGAGAGAGGAAATTGCCGGTGGAGAGGGCGGCATCGAGGTGATCTTTTCAACGGTACACAAGGTCAAGGGCCTTGAATTTGACGCGGTCTATCTTCTTCCCTTTGGCATGCCCCCCAGGAAGAGCAAAGAAGGGGAGGAAAAGAATATCGGTTATGTGGGCATCACCCGTGCAAGGGAGCGGGTTATCCGCTACCTCCCGATCATCCTCCCGGTCAGGGAGGGAAATCGAGCCTCTCAAGTGTGCAAAAATCAGGGGATGATGCCGGTTGTCCTGTCCTTTCCGGGCCGGGAGCTTATCTCGCGGGAGTTTGGCCTGCGGTTTGATGCCTGGCGGGAAGGAGGAATAAGACCAAAGGTCGATGAACCGCTCAAGATCAGCCGGACGGGCGAGCTTTTCCTTGACGGGCACAAGTCGTCGATAGTAATCGGCAAAATCAACCCGAATTGTCTCAAGGGCTGCGGGTCCGGCCCGTGGGCATACCGGATCAGGGAATTATATGTGCGGTTTTATTCGGAAGAGGATCCGGCCTACTGGATGGGATACACCGAATTCCTGAAAGATAAGGTAAATCAAGGGGCTTATTTTCTGCTGCCTGTTTTGGAAAGGGTTCAGGAATGAATCTTGACTGTTACCCGATGATACTGCTATAAATGAAATAACTTTTGGCAGGATTTAAGAATAAGAATTTTTAAGGTGAGCACAATGAACCTTCATTCGATAAAGCACGACAATCGGCTTAAGCTCAGTTATCAGGATTATGTTTCGTTTCCTTCCGATGGCAAGAGGCATGAAATTGTCGATGGAGAACACCATATGGCTCCTTCACCGGAAATAAGGCATCAGGATATCTCGAGAAATCTGGCCTTGATCATAGCATCCTACCTCAAGGAAAATAATCTTGGCAAACTGCTGTATGCGCCGTGTGATGTCATTTTATCCAACTGGGATATCGTGGTTCCTGATCTGATCTTCATTTCCAGGGAAAACGAGAAGGTTATCACCAGGAAAAATATCAGGGGCGTACCTGATCTGGTAGTGGAGATTATCTCGCCGGCCAGCAGGAAATATGATCTTGGCATGAAGAAGAAACTTTATGAGCGCTTCGGGGTAAAAGAGTACTGGATCATTGATCCCGAGAAAGAAAGAGTAGAGGTCTATACCCTGGTTAACCAGAGATTTCTGGAACCCGAAGTTTATAATCGTGATCAAGTCATGGGTTCTTCCTTTTTCCCCGGCCTCAGAATAAACCTTACCGAGATTTTTTCATGTTAGTCCTTGCACATTTCCGGTCCTGGAAGGGGCTGATAACCGTGTCCTGCCGTGGCACAAGCCCCCCCTCCTGATCTGCCTGATTCCGCCATCTCAATCGATGAAGCAGGTATTCAGGCCGATGCCTTTCATTCCCTGTGCCGATAATTTCATCAGAATAACAAGGAGAGTATACTATAAAATCCGCGAGATAATTGAAGATGCCTATAAAAATGCGCTCAAGGGAAAGCCCATTAACTGGGATGAAATTTTCAGGGCTGCTGACAGCGCAACTGAAAGTGTTTTCAGGAACAAGGATGCTTTTTTTAAGTTAAGGTGCGGATCCCGGAAAAAATTGTCAATAAACCCGGACGATTAACGGATGAAGAATTTGCGGTTATCAAAAAGCATCCTGAATATTCACAGGAGATACTCACAAAATCTCTTCATATCCGCTGGGATTCCATCCATCTTGCTTATGAACACCACGAACGCTTTGACGGCAGCGGCTATCCGCTCAGGCTGAAGGGGCTGAGGATAAACCAGTTTGCCCTGATAGCAGCTATTGCCGATGTTTTCGATGCCATAACCAGTGACCGGCCATACCGGAAGGCCATGCCGATGTTGCCATGTCCAAGATGCTGGAATGGGGTGAAAAAGACTTTTCCCCCTCCTACCTGTTAAAATTTATCCAATGTATGGGCATCTATCCGATTACCGGCGATTGAAAGAGCCCCGGATTATCGATTTGGCATCGGAACAATATTATAAGATCAATATATGCAGGCAGCCTGCTGCCGAAGGGAATCCGGGGCGAAAAGAGAAAAACCCGGCTCCGGGAGAACTGGAGCCGGGTCAGGATTAAACCATGGGGTGAAGAAACGCCTAGTCAAGGCAGGAAGGCTGCTCCAGGAATCTGTTGAACAGGCAGAGCGCATCCTGCGGTGTAATCTGGCCGTCGTGGTTGACATCGGCGCAGCCTGAGCAGGCGCCGCTTTCAAGGTAGCACCGGAAGACCATCAGGGCATCGGCCGGAGTAAGCGCGCCATCTCCGTTGACATCGCCGTCGCAGGTCTCCAGGTATCCTTCGGCCAGGGATTCATTGACATGGACTACGGCCTCATTGGTGTGTTCATAGGTGTAGCCTGCGGTGATCGGGCGGGTTTTTTCGGCCACTTCAGCCTGGGAGGCAATGGTAGTGCCAGCCGGGACATAGACATGGTCCGGGATTTCCACCCCCACGATGGTGCAGCCGGGCTCGACCACGCTGTGGGAACCTACCCTGGCATTGAAGATCAGAGACTGCATGGCGATGAAGGTATCATGACCGATATAGGCCGGGCCGTGAATCTGCACCTGGTGAGCCAGCGAGACCCGCTCGCCGATGTAGACCGAGTAGCCGCTGCCGTCACTCACTCTCTGCCCCTCGGCATTGAACTGCCGTCCTGCCTTGAATTCCCACTCGCCATGCTCTGACAGTTCCTCGGTCTCAAGACCATGCAGTATCACGCCATCCTGAATATTGGCCGCCTCACCCACAAAGATGGGCTGGCCTTCATCACCCCGCACCGATGCGGCAGGAGAGACCATAATGTGACCCTCCAGGGTAACATTGCCGATCACTGAGGCCAGGGGATGAACAAAGGTTGTTCCGGCAATATGCGGAGAGGAAACCTTCCGGCTGAAATCCGTGGATACGTTGGAGGCGATATGGCCGATGGTGTCATCCATAGCCAGGTATCCTTCGGCCAGGGATTCATTGACATGGACTACGGCCTCATTGGTGTGTTCATAGGTGTAGCCTGCGGTGATCGGGCGGGTTTTTTCGGCCACCTCAGCCTGGGAGGCAATGGTAGTGCCAGCCGGGACATAGACATGGTCCGGGATTTCCACCCCCACGATGGTGCAGCCGGGCTCGACCACGCTGTGGGAACCTACCCTGGCATTGAAGATCAGAGACT
>JBFLZW010000022.1:175653-305359 GCA_040755755.1 bacterium
TGAATTCCCACTCGCCATGCTCTGACAGTTCCTCGGTCTCAAGACCATGCAGTATCACGCCATCCTGAATATTGGCCGCCTCACCCACAAAGATGGGCTGGCCTTCATCACCCCGCACCGATGCGGCGGGAGAGATCATGATATGACCCTCCAGGGTAACATTGCCTATTACCGAGGCCAGAGGGTGAACAAAGGTTGTCCCGGCAATGTGTGGAGAGGAAACCTTCCGGCTGAAATCCGTGGATACGCTGGAGGCAATATGGTCCATGCCGGCGAAGGCTGTGCCTGCCAGCAGGGCGGTGGCTATTACCAGATGCAAGATAAAATGCTGCCATGTTCTTCGCTGAATCATAACTACTCCTTGTACATCCCTGTAGTTGTTAACGGAAAAATTGATAACTACGCATTGAGGCAGAAAAATTTCACGGTTTGGAGAGACTGGTCGATGAGTTTCAGACCAAAAAAGAATCTGCCGCCATCAGCTTCGGTACGATGGTACTCTTTTTGTAAGGACAATGTGTGGAGATCAACGGGGAATAACTCCAGGAAATAAGGCCGGGAAAAATAATCGCTGCCGGGGAAAAATGGTCAATCACTGGACGAGTGAATACAAGGGCCTGTCATGCACCACCAACCTCTCTTGGTTAATTCTTACAAACAATGCTCGATCTTGCAATCACCTCCTTTGGATGAATGAATTCGAGGCCCCCCCGATTCCCTTCCATAAGAGAATGCCTTCACAAGCGAGAAATCATAACTATAAATGGCTTAGGCTGAGAACTGAACTTTTCCTGAGGAGTCAGGAGTCAGAATTCAGAATTCAGAATAAGCAAGCGTCTTCTCCTGACTTTCTGATCCCCGCTTAAAACCTGCGGGGACAGGCTTTTTGGATTCTGACTCCTGAATCATTGGTATTGTTATGGTTCAGGCTGAAAACAGCCATACTTACAGGGAAGCAGGGGATTTCAGATGGCGGAGGTCTTACCTGTCGTGCCAGTTTCAAGGCCGCAAGTGACAGCCTGCTGCACTCACCAGGAGAATTGAATCTGCACAACGAGAGAGATATGGCAGCAATCACTCGGAAAATAGTCACATCAGTATTAACTTACTCAAACAGCGGGGAGAACTATCTTATCCCGCTTGTTTTCATCTCCTCCTGCCTTAGCTAAGGTATTAATTTTGTTCAGACATAGCCTTTCCCTTCCTTCCCTGTAATTACTATACTTTATTTTTCAGCAAAAAGTCAAAGGTTTTCGATTATCTCCAGATATCTGTTACCATAAATTACCTTGAGGATCGCAGATCAGAGGGCGCATCTCATGGAGAAATGGTGGTTGCGGACAAGAGAAAAGATACCGATTTACCCTGACCTCACCATCTCCTCTTGACTGAACAGCATTGCCCCTTGAGGTGGAGGAGGATAGGAGAGGCTCATATACAAGATGGGGAGCATCTGGCAGAAAAACAATGTGGTTGATTATGGAAGGATTTATGATATAATTTGCTCGTAATTTGAAATTGCCTTCAGCAGTAAGGCTCTCGCACAGAAGGATACAGAGAAGGATTGTTTTTCTTGAAATCTGAAAACTCTCCAAAGGTAGCTCTGATCAGTCTTGGGTGTCCGAAAAATCTGGTGGATTCCGAGATTGCATTAGGCCAGCTTCAGCAGGCTGGCTTTACCATCACCTTCGATGAAAATGAAGCTGAGGTTGTAGTTATCAATACCTGTAGTTTTATCGAGGATGCCAAACAGGAGTCCATAGACACCATTCTTGAAGTGGCTGAAGGGAAAGATACCGGCAGTCTCAAGCAACTGGTGGTCATGGGATGTCTGGCCCAGGATTTTGGTGAAGAGCTTCGCCGCCAGATCCCGGAAATCGACCTTGTCATCGGCACCGGCATGATTTCCCGAATCGGTGAGATCTGCCGGGAATCCATAACTGGAAAATCTGACCGGTCATCTGTCTGGATCGAGGAGCCGGACTTCCTCTATACCGAGCACATGCCCCGGATCCGGGCAACCCTTCCCCATGCCGCTTATGTAAAGATAGCCGAAGGATGCAGCAACTGCTGCTCCTACTGCCTCATTCCCCGGCTGCGGGGAAAACTTCGAAGCCGTCCGGCAGACTCCATCGTGGCCGAGAGCCGCGCTCTGGTCCGGCAGGGGGTCCGGGAAATAAACCTCATCGCGCAGGACACTACCGCCTACGGACGGGATCTTCCTTCCGGGCAGGACAAACTGGTTCCGCTGCTCAGGAGGCTGGCCGGGCTGGAAGGCATCCACTGGATCCGGCTGCTCTACACCTACCCGGATTCCATCAGCCGGGAGCTTCTGGAATGTATGGCTGAAGAGCCCAGGATCTGCAATTATCTCGACATTCCCATTCAGCACATCAATGACGGCATCCTTCAGGCTATGAACCGCAGAAGCAGCAGATCCGGCATTGAAAACACCCTTGGTCTTATCCGGGAAATCCTTCCTGATGCCATCTTGAGGACCTCGTTGATGGTCGGCTTTCCCGGAGAGGGGAAAAAGCAGTTCGAGGAGTTGCGAGACTTTGCCGCTGCCGCCCGGTTTGACCGCCTGGGGGTTTTTGCCTTTTCCCCGCAGGAAGGAACGCCTGCCGCCAGGATGAAGGACCAGGTCTCCCGGAAGATCAAAGAGCAGAGACGAAATGAAATCCTGCGCCTCCAGGCCGAAATTTCCCGGCAGAAGAATCAGCAGCTCGTCGGAACTGTTCAGGAGGTCATCATCGATTGTGCCGGAGCGGGAGAAGATAACGCCGCTGACCCTGCGGTCGATGACAGGACTGCCGGTGACGGGGTTGCCGGTGACAGAGCTCCTGCTGACAATACCTTCGCCATTGGCAGGACCTTCGGCCATGCCCCGGACATCGATGGAGCAGTGTACCTTATGCCGGGAGATATCCCCTGCGCTGCCGGAGAGATCCATCCGGTCAGAATTATCCGGGCCACGGATTATGACCTGTTTGCAGAAATTTTGAAGTAGCGGAGCGGTTAGTTAATGATATACTTTTATTTCTCCTGAATTCTCATGTGAGGTGATCCTATGGAAAATAACTGGCAAAACAAGGCCGTTTGCCTTCCGGTTTTTTGCCTGACGGTTTTTCTGCTTTCTCTCATTTTTCATGTCTGGACCGAAGGCCCTGCCTTCAGTCAGCAGGACAGCGATGTGCATAAAGGTGATATTTCCATCGCCCTTTTTGGTGCCGAAGGCTGTGATGTCTGCCAGGAGATTAAAGAGCACTTTCTTCCCGGTATTCAGGCCCGGTATCCTCAGCTCAAAGTTCACTATTTCAATATCGATGATCTCAAGAACTATCAGCTCCTGGTTCAACTGGAAAAAAAGTACAACCGCCAGACTTTTGAATCTCCCGTATTCGTCATTGGAGACAAAATCCTGGAAGGCCGGGAGGAAATTGAGCAGCACCTCGAAGAATACATCAGGTTTTATGCCGGACAAGGGGGGTGCCGCCTGCCGGAGTTTGAAAAGCCAACGCCTGGCGGTTCGCAGGCAGAGCAGGCTGCATCTGCCCCCAATAATACAGCAGCCCCTCCCATCCACCTGGCCTTATTTACCAAGCCGGGCTGCCAGAAATGTGACCGGACCCAGGCCAGTCTGAAGCTTCTGAAAAGCAGGTACCCGAACCTGATGGTGAAGCAATTCGATGTTACCCGGCCCGAAAATATCATGGCCCAGGAGGCCATGGCCGAGCAGGCCGGTATTCCGGAGAATCAGGCCCTTTTAGCTCCCATGGTCATGATAGGCCAGGATTTTCTGGCCAAGAACATGCTGACCTTCGGAAACATGGAATTGCTCATCAAGAAATATCAGGCCACAGGGAGCGCCTGTATTTGGGAAAAAATCAATGTTCAGCAGGATTCCTCAAAATTTTACCATAAAATTGCCGACCGGTTCCAGAAACTGGGACCTTTGGCTGTTCTCGGCAGCGGCCTCCTGGATGGGGTCAACCCCTGTGCGTTTGCCACGATCATCTTTCTGATTTCCTGGCTGGCTTTCATCGGCAAGAAAGATAAAGAACTGCTCTGGGTGGGAAGCTCATTCACTTTGGCCGTGTTCCTGACCTACCTGCTCATCGGACTGGGCATGCTGCAAGCCCTGAAAAAACTGAGCGCGGTGAAAGGCGTGCGCTTCGTAGTCTTTCTGGCCATGGCCCTGGTCACCTTTATTTTCGGCATCCTGAGTATCAGTGATTACATCAAGGTCCGGCAGGGGAAAACCCGGGATGTGGCTCTGCAATTGCCAAAGCGTATCAAGATGCTGATACATAAGGTAATCAAGGAGAAAACCAATGTCAAAGGGATCGCCGCGGCTGCCTTCGTCATGGGAGTAACCGTATCCCTGCTCGAACTGGCCTGCACCGGCCAGGTATACCTGCCGACCATTATCGCCGTCACCGGCATTCCAAGCCTCAAACTGCACGCCACCCTCTATCTGATTCTCTATAATCTCGCCTTCGTTTTGCCGCTGGTAGTCGTGTTTCTGATTACCTACAAAGGAACATCTTCCAAGCAACTGGCCGGAATCATGGAACGGCACCTGGCAACGACCAAGCTCCTCACTGCGGTGTTTTTCTTCCTCATGACAGCAGTCCTGGTGGCCAGTCTCTATCTGCGGCTGTAGGCTTTGGCAGCCTTAAATCATTTACCCGCGACACCCGCCTTTTCCGTTGTGTAAAAGGCGTCCGGCTCGATGCATTTGACGAGGGCCACGATGCGTTTCAAGTCGCTCTTTCTGCACATAACGTACAATTCCGTGACCGGCCCGGATGCTCCTTCCCCCTGAAAGGTGGTCACTGCATGTCCCAGCCCTCTGATTTGCTCGGCCATCTCCCTGCTTCTTTGGGGACTGATAATCCGCAGCACAATGTGACCGAACGAAACCCGATCCTCAAGCAGGATACCGACGGCATTACCCGTCGAGAAGCCGAGGGCATAGAAAACTCCGAGGATCGGTTTCTCCTTTACCCTGTCCATGACAGAAGCTATGACCGCCAGCCAGACACTGACTTCCACAAAACCCAGAAGAAATGCAGTCTCGACCCTTCCCTGGACAATGCTGATTGTCCTCACCGTTCCCAGGGAAACATCGACAATTCTGGCCAGAAAGATCAAAATTCCAGTAAGCAGCGTGCCTATGCCCATACCAGTGTATATAACATAGTTGGATGAGATAGGGAAGCCCGAATTTGATTTTTCCTGCGAGAAGATACCAATCCACGCTTCTCTATCGAATTTCCATATAGACTCCTGGATGATAATCGGATACAGTATGGACATAAAATGGATGAGATATGGACTATCATGATTAAGGAGGTAATCCTACGAGGGGAATAAACGGAATGGAGCGACTCATGATTAATGATTGGATGGCGGTTTTTGACTATCGGGAGGGAGGCATGGACATAAGCAGGCATTTTGCCCGGTTCATGCTCAATCTGGCTGGAGAGAATTGCCCTGAGCTCTATCTGGCTGCCGGTCTGGTCAGCCGGTATACTGAAGAGGGCCATGTATGTCTTGACCTGTCCCGTGCTGCCGGGCAGCCATTGGCCGAGGTCCTTGGTGGAGTTGAATGCCGGGAGAAATGCCCGCCGTTACCCCACTGGATCAAGACATTGAGGAACACTTCCGTTGTGGGCTCACCGGGTGAATTTAAACCCCTGATCCTGGATAATGCAGGAAGGCTCTATCTTTACCGCTACTGGGAATACGAGCGGATCGTAGCTGAAAGCCTGGCGGAGAGGGCTGCCAGATTGTGCCCTGATCTTGACGAAGCGCTCCTTGAGGATGGGCTTAACCGGCTTTTCCCCGATTCTCCAGGTTCTGCCGGAGAGTGTGAGTCCAGGAGTGAACCTAACTGGCAGAGGATCGCTGCCCTGACCGCTGTCCGCCGGATGTTCTGCGTTATTTCGGGCGGCCCCGGAGCAGGGAAAACTTCCACGGTGGTCAAGGTTCTGGCGCTTCTTCTTGAGCAGGCCAGGGGAAAACCCCTGCGCCTTGCCCTGGCCGCGCCTACGGGCAAAGCCGCAAACAGGCTCAGGGAATCCATCCGCCAGACCAGAGGGAAACTGGCCTGCCCGCCCGAGATCCGCAGCCTGATTCCCGATGAGGTGTCAACCATTCACCGGCTGCTGGGCATCGTTCGTACCCTGTCGTTCCTGCGCTATCATGAAAATAACCCTCTTCCCTACGATGTGGTGGTCGTGGATGAAGCCTCGATGATTGATCTTCCTCTCATGGCCAGACTGGTGCGGGCCGTCTCGCCGAAATCCCGCCTGATCATCCTTGGGGACAAGGACCAGTTGGCCTCGGTGGAAGCTGGAACCGTTCTGAGTGATATCTGCGGCCTCGGCCCGGGCTGGTATTCATCCCGGATACTTGCGCAGCATCCACAACAGCCACAGCAGCCGTCCGCCGGTGAGCTGCCCTCAGCCGGGGGGCTGCCGCCGCTGCCAGCCATGACTGCCGGTCGAGAGGCAGCCGTGAGCGCAGGTACAGAACAGGCCACAGCTCCCGGCAGGGAGCCTGCCACAACCACTGGCCAGGCTGCTGTGCAGGGCAAGGAAGTCAGCGGCAAGGGAGGACTTCGGGACTCACTGGTCATCCTGGGCAAAAGCTACCGATTTGGTTCGGACAGCGGCATCGGGCTGCTCAGCCGCTCGATCAACGCAGGAGAAGGAGAGCGGGCGCTCAGCCTTCTCAAAGGGCTCAGCCGCGCTGGATACCGCGATATTTCCTGGCGGCGCTCTCCGCCTCCGGGAGCGATGGCTAAAGCCATTGCCGAGCGGGTCATTCAAGAGTATGCCGCTTATCTCACCGTGGATGACCCCGATGAGGCTTTCCGGCGCTTTAGCCGTTTTCGCCTCCTGTGCGCCGTGCGCCAGGGAGCCTATGGTGCCAACCAGGTGAACGCCTTGATCGAGGATGAGCTCCAGCGGGCCGGTCTGATCAATGCCAGAGGCCGCCGGTACCGGGGACAGCCGGTCATGATCACCTGCAATGACTACCAGCTTGGGCTCTTTAACGGCGATGTCGGTCTTATCCTGCCTGACCCGGCTTCAAACGGGGCCCTGGCTGCCTACTTTCCCACCTCCGACGGGGCCATGCGAAAGATCCCTCCCGGCAGGCTTCCCGGACATGAGGCCGTGTATGCCATGACCGTTCATAAAAGCCAGGGATCGGAATTTGACCGCGTGCTTCTCCTCCTGCCCGATACCGATGCCAGAATCCTCACCCGCGAGCTTATCTATACCAGCATCACCAGGGCCAGAAATTATGTCGAGGTGTGGGGCAGGGAAGAGGTATTCCTGAATGCTGTTTCACGGCGTATCCAGCGGCAATCGGGATTGCAGGACGCGCTGTGGGGATGATGTCCCTCCCGGATGCAGCAATAACCAGTATGCAATGATCACTGGACCATGCGCGGTTATTTATTCCTCACTTGCTCCTGATTTACACTTCCCTGTCCTTTATCTCCTCGATTTTGGTCTCCACCGGCAAAGGCAGGAGCTGTTATCGCGCCTGACAATATCACAACCAGCAAAATCAAAGCTGCTTTTTTCATTTGGTATTTCTCCTTCTGTATCGAGAATGGATGAACGCTTGATCTCCTCAGTATAGTTTTGGCTTCATGGTTATAAGAATAATACCGATTCGGGGGAAATGCAAGCTTATTTGTAACTCGACAGTGATAAGTTCTCAAAGGAAGCTGACCTTATACTACCCGTATGGGGGATGTGAGCAGCCGGCCGGTCTTGATGCTGAAGGCCCGGGAGGGGCAGACGATAAGGTGGTCGTGCAGGACGATGTTGAATTCAGAGGCAAGATTGTCGATCCGCCGGGTCATTATAATGGTTCTCACTGACTTGCCAATTGAAGAGGCAACGATCTCAACACTAACCCCTTGGGCGAGCATGAGCAGGGCAATAGAGCGTACCTTAAGGCGAACGTCCTGTTGTTCATCTCGGTATCTGTTGAGCATTTGGATTTCATCTATGTTACAATATATGCTGTGTTTCTACCAGCAGTCAAGAACTTTGTTTTTAGAGTAGCGAATTGCTTTAAGGTAAATTCCAACCTATCACAGACTCTGTGATAACCGAAGGAGGTGTGTTGACAGATGCGCTATTTTAATACGGCTGGACCGATAAAATGCGAAGAACATTACTGTTTACCTCCACTTGGACGGTTTAACCTCACGGAAATACTATCCCTGATTTCCCAGAAGAAATACTTTGTGTTACATGCCCCCCGGCAGACTGGAAAAACGAGCTATCTTCTCGCATTGATGGATTATCTCAACGCCAGGGAGAGCTATCGATGCCTTTACTTGAATGTCGAAGCGGCTCAAGCTGCCAGAGAAGATGTCCGGCAAGGCATGAGGGCCATACTGAGCGAGATGGCTTTGAGCGCTGTAGCCTTCCTGAAAGATGATTTCCTCGAATCCTGCTGGGACCAGGTTTTTGAAAAGAGCGGGGAATATGGTGCCTTAAACATGCTGCTATCCCTCTGGGCCAAAGAGAGTCATCTACCTTTGGTTATTTTAATTGATGAGATCGATTCACTGATTGGGGATACTCTGATTTCCCTCTTACGTCAATTACGGGCAGGGTATTCCAAACGTCCGGATATGTTTCCCCAGAGTATCGTGTTGTGCGGTGTTCGGGACGTGAGAGACTACCGGATACATTCTGCCAAAGATAAAGCAATCATTACCGGAGGAAGTGCTTTCAACATAAAAGCAGAATCTCTGCGGCTTGGGAACTTCTCCAGAGACGAGGTATTGGCTCTTTATGGAGAGCATACAGAAGAAACGGGTCAGGAATTTACGCATGAAACCCTGAACCTGGTTTGGGACTTGACGCAGGGGCAGCCCTGGCTGCTCAATGCCCTGGGCTACGAGGTATGTTTTAAAATGGAAGAGGGGCGTGACCGAAGCAAGCCAATTACAGCCGAGATGGTGCAGCAGGCCAAAGAAAATATCATTCTCAGGAGGGATACCCACATCGACCAGTTGGCCGACAAGCTGCAGGAAGCGCGGGTCCGCCGGGTGATTGAGCCAATATTGGAGGGGCATAAAGAACCGGAGCAGATTCCTGTCGAAGACTTATCATATGTTATAGACCTGGGATTGGTGAGAGTTGATGGCCAGTTGCAGATAGCAAACCGGATATGTCAGGAGGTGATTCCCCGGGAGCTGACCTATAGCACCCAGGTCACTATCTCGGAGCAGCCTTCATGGTATATCGGTCCGGATGGCCAACTCGATATGGACAAGCTTCTCGGCTCATTTCAGGAGTTTTTCCGCGAACATTCGGAACATTGGGTAGAGCGGTTTCAGTACAAAGAGGCAGGCCCTCAACTGCTGCTGCAAGCCTTCCTCCAGAGGATTATCAATGGCGGAGGGAGAGTAGAAAGAGAATACGGCCTTGGCAGAATGCGGACAGACCTTCTCGTTATCTGGCCTTTTCAAGCCGGTGTTCAGAAAGTGGTGATTGAGCTGAAAGTGCTCTATAAATCGCTTGACGATACAATTGCCGAGGGGCTGAAACAGACCGTGGAATATATGGACCGATGCGGTACTGATCAAGGCCACCTGGTGATCTTTGACCGGAGTGAGGGGAAAAGGTGGGAGGATAAGATATTCAAGCGGAAAGAAAAATACCAAAACAAAAGTATTACCGTATGGGGGATGTGAGCAGTCGCCCGGTCTTTGTGTCTCTTGTCCTGTCTCTGTCTCAGGGCCAGACCAAGACATCATATTGTTTTATTTACGATAGATGTTCCCCAAATAGGTATTTTTATGCCTTAGAAGGCTATTTTGGGGGGCAAAAATAAGAGGTAGGGTGGGGGGAAGCCCCCCGCGTTACCCGCTCTTGGCAGAGTCCACCGCAGGGTGATGCATGTGCCCAAGTAAACCTGTTGCGGGAACATCCTTCAATTCTCGTATGCGCCGATATCATATCCGCTACCTTGGGGTCTGACTGCACCATTACAATCGTCGAAAGGAGCACGTTGTCGAGCGTATTCAACCATACCGGCGTCTTTGGCAGGGCTATTCCGCGTAAGCCGGTAGTCTCCTGACGCGGGATTTAAAAATATATTACCCACTGCATTCCTTTGCAGATTCGAGGTTGAATCCACATCATTACCAGTTCCCCCAGAAAATTGAACACTACATTATTCACATTACCATCAAGAATGTGGATAGCGAACATTCTGGGCTCTTCAATATCTGGACTCCATAGCGCTTTTTTGACTCAAACAACCACCTTAGCCAGAATGGCACTTACATAAGCCAAGCTTATAATATAGAGAGGACACAAAGCACACAGGGAAAAAAGATCTCCCGCAGAAGACGCAGAGACGCAGAGAACAACCAATCCGGCAAGGTCCTGATGAAAGTCGGGATATATCGATGTGTCAACGGCCTGGAAGCAAGCAAAAAGTAAAAAGGCACAAGGAGGAACTTGTTTTACTTTTACTTTTCAATGATATCCTCTGCGTCTCAGCGTCTCTGCGGGAGAATTACTAATTCTTATGTAAGTGCCATTCACCTTAGCCAGCTTCGCCGATCGTGGGCAAACTTCAGCAGGAATTCTCTCTCATGGCACCTGTGGGTAATATGCCAGATATAACCTGGCAGATAATGCCTGTTTGCTCTTGGCATTCTTTACACACCACACTCTCTTTTCTGACTTTTTTAGAAGGGCAATTTTTAGCCCCAAAATGACCTTCTAAGGCCAAAAGTGAGTGTCTGTTTTGGCATTATCTGTTTTCATACCATATACTACCCTGGTCCGACCCGGTAGCAGAGGTAGCACGGTACCTCAAACGACGAGTGGCATATTCTTATCCCTCCCCCATTATATAGGGGGATCGGGAGTCTGGGGTGATCTGCCTCTCGATATCTGCCATTTTGGGATAGACTCATTGGTTATTACTCCATTGTTAGAGAAAGTATCCGGCAGTAATATCCCCTTTTAAATCACCCATAAAATTAGACTTTTTCTTTAAGTTTTATCCAATTTTGATATTTTGCCAATGCACTATTATTTATTTCATCTAATGTTTTATTTTTAAATTCCTTGTGCAATTTATGTCTTATCTCGTGCAGTTCCCATAAAGCCTGATCTTCATCTTTTGTATAATCATTTTTATAAATTTCCATATTGGGAACCTCCAAATAATTCCAGTGAACCAATTTCGATAATCGGATAGTTAAACTCTCTGTTAATTTCGTGGATTTTTCTAATAGGATTTATGCTTACGATATGCTTAAAGTTCCAGGAAGCTAAAGCCTCGATCCTGTTTACCGTTGCAACGGCAATATGGTAAGCATCCTCAGGCTCTGTTTTCGGAATTGCCCCTCTCTTTAAGTATTCATTGGCCAGAGTTATTGCTTTGTCAGTCAATTCCAGGATTTTTGTATCAGTGTCTAATATGAGACTTTTGATACTATCCCTCTTGCGAATGTTTTCCAGTTGCTCAACTTCTTCAATTGTAATAATTGATATAAATAGCTCGTATCCTGATTTCTGGTTTTCAAACCATTTTTGAGTTATTAATTGCCTTAAGGGTTTAGAATAATCAAAATACGCACTGGGTATACTTGTGTCTAAGTATAGTTTTGGCTTCATAATTATAAAAATAATACCGATCTGGATGAAATGCAAGTTTATTTTTTCTCTGTATTTATTTTAGCGGCTCCAGTGGCCCGGTCCAGCTCTGGCTCCTGCCGGTCGGCTCCAGCGGCTCCGGCTCCAGGGTGCGGCTCGGCTCAGTCGGTTCAGGGTTCGGCTCGCGGCTCGGTCGCGGCTCAGCGGTGCGCGGCTCAGGGTCAGACCAAGACATTATATTGTTTTATTTACGATATATGTCCCAAGAATATGTCCCTTTACGCGACCTTGCCTTTGATTGTACTCCTGTGCGGTCCGCCCGGCTATAAGCTGCATCGCTTTTGGTATTGTCTTATGACAGCCTCCGTCCATCACCAGTAGGTGGGGCAAACTCAAGCAGAAATTCTCTCTCATAGCACCTGTGGGTAATATGCCATAGATTATAGATAACCTGGAAGATAATGGACCCTCTTTGCTCTTGGCATTCTTCACACACCGACCTTTCTCCCCTGCCTTTCCTTAGGAGGGCAATTTTGGGCTAAAAATCGCCCTCCTAAGGCTAAAACTGAGCATCTATTTTGGGATTATCTGCTTTAATACCATATAGTTACCGTGGTCCGACCCCGGTAGCTTTATTACCGTATGGGGGATGTGAGCAGCCGCCCGGTCTTGATGCTGAAGGCCTGGGAGGGGCAGACGATGAGGTGATCGTGCAGGACGATGTTGAATTCAGAGGCAAGATTGTCGATCCGCTGGGTCATATAGTGATCCTGTTCGGAAGGGACCGCCCGGCCGCTGGGATGGTTGTGAACAAGGATCAGGGCCGTAGCGTTGTGCATTAAAGCGGGTCTGAATATCTCCCTGGGATAAACCGGGGCCTGATCCACCGTCCCTTCCACCAGGATTTCATGGTGAACCAGGCGGTTGGCGGCATTCAGGCACAGAACCATCAGGCATTCCCGCTGACTGGCTCCGATTGCCAGACGGACGAAATCCGTTACATCTTCAGGGGAGGAAATCGCGTTGGCCCGCTCGGCCTGCTGTTCCAGATAGCGGGTTAAAACAGCCCGGATCGAGACTAAAAATGTGGCTGCGAATGGTCCTATGCCGGACACGGTTTGGAGCTTTTCGACCGGCTGGTCAAAAACAGCGGCAAAGGTGCCAAAGCTGGAAATCAGCTCTTTGGCAATGATCTTGGTATCCTTGCGGGGAATGGCGTACGACAGAATCATTTCGAGAAGCTCATAATCAGCCAGGGCAGACCGTCCATTTTTCAAGAAACGTTCGCGCAGTCTTGTCCTGTGACCGACCTGCGAATCCGAAACCTTCATCGGTTTTCCATCCTTAAAAATAAAAATACGGCAAAATACCTCTCTCCTCAATATCAGTACCTAGTAAATATACAAAAATTATGAGATAAATGTCAAATTTAAGTTCATCTCGCAGCAATAAGGATTTAGTTTACATTTTCAGGTGTAAATGGTATAAAAAACCTGCATGGGTGTAAACAGATGAAAGGAGGCTTGATGGTATCCCGGAAGAAGAAGGTCAGAAGAAAAAGATTTTTTGCCAGCTCTCAGCCTGCACTATTGATCAAGCTAGATAGTGCTGAAGAAGAAATCACCACAGGGGAGGAGGTCCTTCAGATGGAGAAAGAATGTGCCTGTCAGGCAGGAGAGACTTTTCAAGAAAAGACAGAAGAATCTTTGAAAGAAGAGACAGTGAAGGCTTTTCAAGGAGGAAGAGAGGAATTGTCCGAAGAAGGCGGTGATGCCCTGACCATTCGGGGTTCCCGGATCGCCGATTCCCTGCTCATGCAGCTTGAGGATGAGGTCATCGGCTTCATCAACCATCGGCTGGAGGAGCATGTCGTCAAGAGAATCAAAGGCTTATTGGTTCCGGTAGCCAAATTGTCCCTGAAGGTGCACAAGCTGCGAAAAACCATGGACAAAGAGACTGCCGAGTGTCTCTCGGATCTTGAAGATGATCTGGATTATATTCTCGAAAACAGCAAGCTGCAGCGGATATCCCCGCAGGCTGGAGAGAAATTCAATCCCACCCTCCATGAGGAGGTCGATTTTGCCTGGAACCCGGATCGGGGGGAAGCGGAAATTCTGGCTACTGTGCGGGATGGATATTTCTGGGAATACAACCAGGAAATGATCGTTAAACCTCAGGTTACGGTCAACAGGAGGCTGTCAGCATGAAGATCGGCCTTGACTTTGGCACTTCCAACACCGTAGTCGCCTATCTGGAAAACCATACTCCGGTGGCCATGAAGTTCAAACATGGCGGTCTGGCAAAAGATGTATTCCCTTCGGTCTCGTTCTATCCGGAGGGGGAGGAAAAAGGAGTACATGGCCTCGAGGCCCTGGAGTACGCTTTTACCCGGCGGGGCACGCTGGTCCGGTCCCTGAAGCGAAGCCTCAAGAATTATCATCCGGGCTCACAGCTTCTGGAGGGAGAATTCCAGCGGGGAGTCAGAGAGCTTCTGGTGGATTTCCTCCTCCATCTTAAGGAAACCATTGTTTCGACCCAGCATCTTGGCAATGAAGAGCTTGAGGTCCTCCTGACCGTACCGGCCAACGCCAATGGCGCCCAAAGGTTCGTTACCCGGGAATCTTTCCGGGAGGCAGGTTTTATAGTCTCACCCCGGATCATCGACGAGCCGACAGCTTCAGCCATCGAGTTCTCCTATTCCGGTCTGTCCGGACGACTGTCCTCGCAGGGCAAACCCGTTTATGTCCTGGTCTACGATCTGGGAGGCGGAACCTTCGATGTTTCCCTGGTCCGGATCGAGCCGGAGCACTACCGGGTCATTGCCTCATCAGGCATCGAGCAACTGGGGGGGGATGATTTTGACCGCTGCCTGTATCAGATGGTCATAGAAAACAGGGAGTTGACAGATATCACTCCCTTGCAGGAAAAACTGCTGCTTCACCGCTGCTGTGAGGCCAAGGAGTCCCTGTCCAATATCATCGATCCCAAATACCTGCGCATCGATCTGGAAGATGCCCATATCGGTGAAGGGTCGGTAAGGATCCGGGTGGAGGATTACTATGAGCGCATCCTTCCCCTGGTCAATCAGACCCTTGGCAAGCTCGAAGAAGTGCTGCGGTCACCGAACGCTCAGGCCGAAGGGATCAGCAGCCTCGAGCAGATCGAAAAAATCTACCTGGTGGGCGGAAGCTCCCAGCTCCCCCTGATCCTGAAGCGGGTGCAGGGGAAGTACGGCCAGGACAAGGTGCACCTTTCAAGCCTTCCCTTCGCCTCCATAGCGCTTGGAGCCTGTCATATGGCCCAGCAGAAGATCCAGGTCGAGCAGGTCTTGAACCGGACCTTCGGCGTCATCCGTACAGCCGGTGGACGAGAGTATTTCGATCCGATCTTCGAGAAGGGGACCAGGATCCCTACTGCCAAACGGTTCGAAATTTATCCTGAACACAACATCGGCTACTACCGCTATCTGGAATGTGCCGAGCACCGCGATGGCCAGGCCATAGCACCACGGATGTGGAGCGAGATTTTCTTCCCCTACGATCCTGCCTGGAACCTGTCCCGAATGCCGCAGCCAGGCGATATTGAGGTCAAGCACTACGGGATGAACAGGAACAGGGTCATTGAGGAATTTTCCTGCGATGAAAACGGTATCATTACCGTAAATCTCATTCGGGAGGCTGATTCCGTATCGATGAATTATGAGATCTGGGAAGTATGATTAATTAATTATCCAGGCACTCTCTCCCCGAACACTTTTTCTCCGGGAAATGCCGGCAATAGAGGGGGATGTCCCGAAAGGTTTTGTTCCAGTTCCTGGCCAGCTCTTCAAGGGAGGAGTTGCGCTCCTGAGATTCCCTCTCCCAGACATCCAGGTTATCAGCGAGACATTTTTCCAGCAGCTCAACGGCTCTGGGCAGGATAATCCTGGGGGAGATGCAGCTTCCAGTGCCGGAATTCTGGCATTTGAACTCGATCAGGGCGTCGGTCAGGCTTAAAATTTTTTCCTTGGGTTTATAATACCGCCAGGAAGTCATGGCATCAAAGCAGTCAGCCAGAATGAGAATGCTCAGCGACAGGTCCATGTCTCCCCTCGGCTTGCGGTAGTAACCCATGCCATCGCACCGCTCATGGTGGTTGGTAATGAGCCGCAGCACCTGCGGGCTGACATTCACCATGTCGAGGAGCTTGTAGGCATAGAAGGGGTGCCGCTTGATTTCCCGGTACTCCGATTCGGTAATCCTGCCCGGTTTGTTGAGAATGCCGTCAGGAATACTGATTTTCCCGACATCATGCAGCTCTGCAGCCAGAATGAGATTGTCGGCATCCTCCTCCCGGAAACCGGGGTCTTTCTCCTGAAGGGCCTTCTGGCTGATGGCCCTGACATATTTGGTAACAAAATCCGCGTGCATGTAGGAATAGATGTCCTTGGCCTCGAGCGCCTTGAGAAATGCTTTTTTGATGTTTTGTCCCTGCTCTGCCTGAAGCTTGAAGATTAAGAACTTGTTGAAGATCTTACTGATGTAGTAAAGATCCCTCCACTGGTTTTCAATCTCGGAGGCATACCGGCTGCTGGTTTTTTTCTCGCAGGCAAAGAACAGCATCCCTTTTTTCTGGCTGGTGGCGTCGCAGATCGGGAAGAAGCCATACACAAAGCTGACGAACTGATTATTGATGACCACCTGGTCCTCATCAGGGAAACAGAACGGAATATGAGGCAGATCATCCCCTATGCCCAGAAGGTTCTGGACCATATGAGAGCTGGTCTGGTTTTTAAAATTATAGAGCGTGCGGACCCTTTTTTCCCAGGGCAAATAACCGGTACCGAACGGGAGATAATGAGTCTGGCCTTCCTGGTCGGTTTGAATAAAAAAACCCGCTTTCAGGTGAAAAAACTTCTGGCAGATGCGGTCAACTCTGGACAGAAAGTCCTGCATCGAGGTCTTATAGTAATCTACGTCAGTGTATAATTCCTTGAGAATCTCGTAAAACTCAATGTCCTTGAACTGATCCACAAAAACCAACCTTTTACCGTTCACAGTATATAGTATTGTTGTATTGTCCGCTAGTATTGTTGTATTGTCCGCGGCCAAATCAGATGCTCAGCGGATTTTGCTTCTGTGAAATGTATTTGAGCATGTTTTCCTTTTGAAAGGACTTGTTGAACAGAGGACAATCGATTTTTCTGGCTGCACCCTCGATCCAGGGGTCTTCCCAGGAGCTCATGAGAATGACCTTATCGAGCATCTCCTTATTCTGCCCCCACTTCTCAGCGACATAGATAATTCCATAGGGTCCAACGTACTCCTCTTTGGTACCCATCTTTTGGGCAAGCTTCTTGGAGCGGCAAATAACATCCATGATAATAATGTCGTTATTTTCGATCTGACTGATCTTTTCATCCATCTCATCGAGATTGTTAATAACGACTACATTATTGCCCATCTTTTCCAGATCATTCACCATAGCTTTAGACATTTGGATATCATCGTCGAACAAGATTATAGATGCCATCCATTTTCCCTCCTGAGAGATTTTCCTGTAGTATGAGTGTTGAAAATTCAGGAGTCAGGAGTCAGGAGGCAGGAGTCAGGAGTCAGAAGTCAGGAGTCAGAATAAAAACTCTCTTTCCCTGGCTCCTGCCCGCTTTTCACTGACCACTGCCCACTGATCACTCCCTCCTGACTTCTGTCTCCTGTTTTACATTATCGGGCCCTTTTCAGCCCGACTTCGGGCTCCCGGCTTCTGGTTACATTTCTCCGGCCCCCGGCCTCTGTCCCTAGAAATAAACCAGACTTCTGACTTCTGACTTCTGACTTCTGACTCCAGACTTCTGACTCCTGCTAAAAGTTATACCAAACATTTATTAAATAGTTATTGTTTATCGAATTGCCCGATAGATGTATGCTCACTCATAGAGATCCACGGACATCAATAGGCCGTATAAAGGCAACAAAATCAGACTCTCAAAGAATAAGGAGCTTGCCATGAACAAGAGTAAGAAATTTCTCCTCATTCCGATCATTATTTTTTTTATCAGCAGATTACCGTTGTATTCCCGGCCAATGGCCGAAGCCGCCTTTCTGTCCGGAAGAAAAGAATGGTCACCCGGCTTTTCCACCAGTGGGATTCAAATTACCAATACCGCGGATGAACCGGGACTTCTTTCTTCCTACGCCCAGACTTGCTGGCCATCCATTCACCGGGATTCCAGGAATTCAAACTATGTCCCGTTTGTTACCGCCGCTCAGTTGGAGCCAAAGTGGCATGCTCTCATGGATGAGTATTCGGCAGTGCTGACCGCTGCAGTTATCGGGCCGGAGGGGAACGTGTATTTTACTACGGGAAAAGAGGAAAGTTATGGCAATCTCCATGCCTTTGACCGGCAGGGAAATGAGTTGTGGAGAAGCTACCTGCCGGACAATGGAGCCCTGTGCAGCGCCCCCCTGATAGACCGCCAGGGAGATATCTACCTTGGCGATTCGGATGAATTCTTCAGCTTCCACCCCGATGGAAGCCTGAAATGGAAAAATTCCGGGATTAACGGGCCTTTTGCCTCCGCCGCGTTCACCCGTGATGGTTATATCGTCGGCATCGGCGCAAGCGGCTGGACGTATGTGTTTGACCCGGAGAATGGGCATCTGGCCGCCCCGCCGATGGAGATCCCCGGCCAGTCGCCGGGAAAGAGCTATAAAGTCTTTACTCCTCCCGGCCTGTGGCAGGGAATGATCTGCGATGGAGATCATCTCACGATCAATGAGATCTTCAATGGCCTTCTGGGCTTTGAATTTAAAATCGCCAATACTCCCGGAGTCAATCCGGTCAATGGACGAATCTATATTACCGGCAGCATAAAGTCTCCTGTTTCACTTGAAATTCAGGGCAGGTTTTATGGTATAGATTTTATCCCCCCAACCTCCCAGGAGTCCGGCAGGCTGCAACTGGCCTTTCAAACGCCGATGGAGCCGGGCAGCGGATCGAGCCCGGCAATTTCAGCCGACGGCTCTCGCATCTATGCTCTTGATAATAAAGGCACTCTCTACGCTTTCGATGCGGATGGAACGAAGGCATGGACCCTCGGAATGAAGGCCAAGCCAGCATCTCCAACCATCGGGCCGGATGGAACAATCTATGGGGTGAGCGAAGGTCTGCTCTATGCAATCAAAGACCGGGGCAGTTCAGGAGAAATTCTCTGGAAAATGGATTTTTCCGAGACAATGATCGCCACTCTGTTTAACTCTCTCTCGTCCCTGGTCGAAAATTTGCCCTATCAGGTAATCAAATCTGCCATCCAATGCAACAGTGTTGTCACGGCCAGTAAAAATCACCTCTATCTTACTCTGGCTCTCGGTTATGAGTTCGCTCTTGGCGAAAGCAATTTATCGAACGTCTATCCCCTGAAAAGTTACCTGGTGGTCCTGACTCCCTCCAGCAAGCAAAAGAAAACTCTTCCCCTGATCACCTCGATCGTGGAAATACCGGACACTTCCGAAAGTGTGATCTCATTGGACAAAGATGGAACGGTCTTTTGCGCGCACGCCTCGATCACCAGTTCAATCGCTTATTCCATTGCCCAGAGGTTGGGCTTCGATCCGGAGAAGCCATCGGGAGGAGTCAGTGTACTGGCGCCGGTTAATACAAAAGATATGATCCGCTCGCATATCAGGTGGGTGCGGGATCTCATCCTCCAGGTCTTGCAGGCCCTGCGACAGAACGATGTTGAATCGGCATGGGCAAACCTGGAGGAGCCGATGGCTCATCTCCAGCTTCTGATGGAAACTTTCAGCAGGGAGGCAAACTCCGATGCGAACACAGTAATTGAAGCCGGGAAGCAAGATGTGGTCAGGGCCTATGCTCAACTGGAGGCTGCACAGTCCATTCTGGAAGAGATCAGGAACACTATGCCCGCTGGTGGTACTGCCCCCAGAAGGCAAAGCGCTGTTACCACAAAGGCCAGGATGCACCTTCGGTCAGCCTTGAATACCTGCCGGTCCCTGGAGGTAAAGTGGTCAGTGGCCAGTGGCCAGTGATCAGTGGTCAGTAAAGGCAGCGGCCAGTGGCCAGCAGGGCAGTTGTCGAGTGAACCACGGTCGACTCGGCCATCACAATCTGCTGAAAATTTCGGTAACGAGAAGTAAAATATTTTCATTTAGACCGATAGAATAATTGTAAGAGGTATCTTTATGAGAAGGTTCAACCTGAGGAGGTGAGATTCATGGGTGTTGTTTCGAATATCATAGGTGCCTGGAACGCTGTCTCTAACAAGGTTATGCTGTTTCTGCCTAACCTTATGGCAGCGATTATCGTTTTTCTCCTGGGCTGGCTTTTGTCCAGAATCGCCAGGACTTTGATCATCAAGGTCCTCGGTGCATTACGGTTTGATGTCCTGACCGAAAGAGCAGGAATCAACACCCTTCTGGCCAAAGGGAACATCCAAAAGTCGCCCAAGGAAGTGCTTGCCATGCTGGTCTACTGGTTTCTCATGCTGATAGTGATCATCGCTGCTTTTGATGTCCTGGGGCTGCCTATTATCTATGATCTGCTGAACAAGATAGTTCTCTATATTCCGAATATCATTGCGGCAGTGGTGGTCCTGATCTTCGGAGGGATCCTGGCTAATTTCCTGGAAACCATCGTCAAGACGGTAAGCGCAGGATTAGGCACAGATACAGCCACGCTGCTGTCGAAAATCGCCAAATACTCGGTTGTGATTCTGGCCATAACCATGGCCCTTCAACAACTCAACATTGCCAGTTCTGTAGTTACGGTAGCTTTCGCCATCCTCTTTGGTGCTTTTTCGCTGGCCCTGGCACTGGCCTTCGGATTGGGCGGCAGAGATGCTGCCGCAAACTACTTACAAAAGATGCGACAGGCAAGACAGAAATAACATTATATGCTGGAAGAGGGGATATCCCCTCTTCCAGCAGTTCCCGCCTGTTCCGCTCCTGTCAAAACTCAAGCACTCCAGTCGGAAAAATTGTTATTGAGATTAGGTCTTATATTTAGTATAATATCCTAACCCGTATAAAAATCCATTCATGTCGGATTATCCAGCCGATTCACTTATGAGGTGCCTCAGGAGGTCATCAGTTGTGGATACCATCAGAATTGCCATAGCAGGTGTTGGTAACTGCGCAAGCTCATTAATTCAAGGTATCGAATATTATAAAAAAAATGACTGCCAGGAACCCGTTGGATTGATGCATTGGGATATTGGCGGATATAAGCCCTATGATATCGAAGTGGTCGCTGCTTTCGATATCGATACCAGGAAAGTTGGCAAGGACATATCCGAGGCAGTCTTCGCCCTGCCAAACTGTACAGCCGTATTTTGCAGGGATATCCCCCGCACAGGCGTCAACGTAAGGATGGGAAAAATCCTGGATGGTTTTTCCAGCCATATGCGAAATTACGACGATGCCCGCACCTTTGTCCTGGCGAATGAAAGGGAATCCTCCCAAGAGGAGGTAACAGCCACGCTGAGAGATTCAGGGGCACAGATACTGTTAAACTATCTGCCCGTCGGCTCCGAGCAGGCTACCCGCTTTTATGCCGAATGTGCTCTCGATGCAGGGCTGGCCTTCATCAATAACATGCCGGTCTTTATTGCCAGCGATCCCGAATGGGCCGAGAGGTTCAGGAGCAAAAACCTGCCGATCCTGGGCGATGATATCAAGGCCCAACTGGGTGCTACCATCACCCATAGGGCCCTGGCTGATTTATTCAGGAAACGGGGGGTTAAGCTGGAGAGAACTTATCAGCTCAATACCGGCGGCAATACCGATTTTCTCAACATGCTCAACCGAAGCAGGCTGGCCTCAAAAAAGACATCGAAGACAGAGGCTGTCCAGTCAGTCCTGGCCGAGCGGCTTGATGCCGCCAACATCCATATCGGACCGAGCGACTACGTACCCTGGCAGAACGATAACAAGGTTTGCTTCATCAGGATGGAAGGCAGGCTGTTTGGCGATGTGCCGATGAATCTGGAATTGCGGCTGTCAGTGGAGGATTCTCCAAACTCTGCCGGAGTGGCCATCGATGCCATACGATGCTGCAAGTTAGCCCTGAACAGAGGCAAAGGCGGAGCCCTGTATTCTCCCGCCGCCTATTTCATGAAGCATCCGCCCCGGCAGTTCACCGATGACGAAGCCTACCGCATGACCGAGGAATTTATCGCCGGGATGAGGGATGAGTAAAGTAGCCCGGCTTAAATCCGAGGTGCTGTGCTTTGTTGTGAATCAAATTACCAACCAAATATCCGGTCTGTTATCCCCTGAAGGGGGATGGTAGGCGGGGCTTTATTCCACCGGCCAGGCAACTTTCACGGTCAGGAGTGCGGTCATCAATCGGCGATGGTCGCCTCTTGCGGGCTTCGAATCAACATCAATAGATAGTGAACCAGGAGGCCTGCGGCAAAGCCTGCGGCCATATTCAGGACTATAGTGCCTGCCATCGTGGCAGCCACCGGCACAAGGTCACGGTTTGGCCGAAGGTCGCGGGCGAATTTCATGAGCCCGATCCCGACCATGAGCATCATGGCTCCTACAATGGCCATCGGGAAGGAAGTGAAAATCGCGGCTATGTTGCCGGCCAGAAACACGCCGAGGCTTATCTCGATCAAGCCCTCGATAATATTGGTGCCGCCGGTGCGTGCGCCAAAGTAGTATTGTCCGGCCAGCCCCCCGGCACCGTGGCACAGGGGCATCCCGCCGAAGAAGGGAAGAATCAGGTTCATCACGCCCATATTGAATGACAACTGCCGCTCCGTAACCCGGCGGTCCGGCCAGTATTGAGAGATCAGGGCCGAGGTGGCTATGACCGCATTGGCAGCGGTGAGAGGAATCTGGGCCAGGCCCGCATCCCGCAAGACCGGCCAGATCTGGCGCGGATCGAAGAGAGTCAGGGGAGGGAGCGAAAGTCCGGGGCTGGCTATGTCGGCCAGTTGCCCTCTGAAGGCCATGATGACAATGCCGAGGATGATCAGATCAACGGCTGCCGGTGCATAGCGGTTCCGGCGAAAGAGCAGGGTTATGATAATGGCC
Organism: bacterium; assembly: GCA_040755755.1. Lineage (NCBI taxonomy): Bacteria > bacterium. Next base: position 198,353 of record JBFLZW010000022.1, read on the forward strand.
GCACACCCAAGCAGCCACCAGGAACTGGCCATTTTGAGGCCCTCGACGACCAGTAAGACCCCCAGTGAGAGCTGAATTCCGGTTACCACGGTTTTCGGTGTCCAGCGGGCTACCCAGGTCATGGCTGAAGTTGCTCCCATGAGCAGCCAGACCACACCCATGACTATTCCAGAGGTATACACCTTGTGCGGACTCCAGCCCTGGGTAATGGCGACTATGGCCAGCACCTTCATCGGCTCGATCGGCATCGGCAGGCGATAAACGAGGCCGGTGACGATATTGGCCAGTCCCATCATCACCAGAAGACCCGATGGATTCATCCGGCAGACGGTGATATAGCCGACAGCCAGAGGCAGCAGGGTTCCGAAATCGCCCATCGATCCGGCCAGCTCGCGAAGATTGAATTCAAAAGAGCCGATTTTCATGTGCGCTTCCCCTAAAAAATAGACACCACTGAGACACAGAGCCACAGAGAAAAGCAGGGGAGAAAACTTTTCGGTAATCCTCTGGGCATCTTTATGATGGTAAAATCGTCCGGTTTGTCTCCCAGCCGGTGGCGTTGCCGCAGGCCCTGCCTGATTCCCTGCTCGGCAGGCTTTAAGCCCTCGATACTTTTGGCCTGGCCATAGATCGTCTGCACACAGGTCACATTCAGGAGCCTGCGCATCGCGGTTTGACCGGAAAGCCACATCCTGAATATACTGTGAAGGGGTGAATATTGAACTTTTTGCTCAGGAGCCAGAAGCCAGAAGTCGGATCAGGCATCAGCACAGGGTTTTTCGCTGGTGTGGATACCGAGGCTGCCATGCAATTCCCCGAAAGAGGGAACAATAAATCTGTCCGCCCCTTCGCCATCAAGGGGGAGGAGTATTGGATGCTTCTCTGCAAGATGGGGAACATCTGACCTTGGCAGTTTATATTTGACATTTATCAGCAAATGACCATATCATAATAACTATGGCTATGAAAGTGCGTGATATTATAAAATTGATGGAAGCTGATGGCCTGGTACTTTAAACAGCATCCTGAAACAGGCAAAATTGAAGGAGAAAACATAACCATCTACCGCTTCCCTGTTGTGATTGAAAAGGCAAACAATAATTATTCAGCATATTCACCGGACTTGCCGGGCTGCGTTGCAACCGGTGCTACCCGCGAAGAAGCGGAACAGAACATGCACGAAGCGATTGAAATGCATGTTCATGGATTACTTGAGGACAACTTGCCTGTTCCTGAATCCAGTTCCTTCGCCGAATATATCGCTGTCCGATAAGGTTTTTCAGTGAGGGGATTCCCACGGGGAGCTTTGATACTTTCCCTGTCTTCAGTCAGGAATCGTCTCGCAGCATGCTGCCTTACTTTTTCTCATCTTTCTTGCAGCACGGATGCTTCCTGGCCGTGCCGTGGCACTTTTTGATCTGTTCATCCTGGCAGTTCTCGGGTTTATCGGCTGCGTCCTTTGGCTTCTGGCATTTCTTGTGTCCGTCACACATATCCTGCTTTTTCCTTTCTTGCCTCTGTATCAATATGGCAGTTGTAATACGTCGTCCTTTGGTATGTTTTAGGGCATGCTCCTTGGCATGCCTCCCGGCATTATCACTGAAACATTCCTATTATGCTAATCCAGAGCCCGGCGTTTCGTCAAGCATTATTCCTCTGTCATACAGAAAACCCTCTTTATCCGAATAGCAAGATATTCCGTATTTTTCGCTGGCAGGGTAAAAAGCCCTGGCTGGCATATCAATCACGCGAGGACGAACTATGGAGGAGAGAAAAGTGCAGGAAAGAAAAGGTGTAGTTACTGTTCGTGGAAAACCGGCTACGCTTCTTGGCGCGGATCTGAAAGTCGGAGACAAGGCACCCGATTTCAAAGCCCTGAGCTGCATCACCCTTATTGACCAGGAGCCAAAGGAAGTCAGCATGAAGGACTTTACCGGGAAAACAGTGCTTATCAGTGCAACCCCGTCGCTTGATACGCCTGTCTGTGATTTACAGGTCAGGAGATTGAATCAGGAAGCGGTAACTTTTCCGCAAAATGTGGCCATGATCAATATCAGCATGGATCTTCCCTTTGCGGCCAAAAGGTTTTGCGCAACCGCAGGCATTGAAAATGTGGAGGTCCTGTCGGATCATCGGGACGCATCCTTCGGCCTGGCCTATGGAGTGTTGATCAAAGAGCTCAGGCTCCTGGCCCGTTCGATTTTTGTCATCGACCAGAAAGGCATTATCCGCTATAAGGAAATAGTCCCGGATACGACCAAGCACCCCGATTACGATCGTGCCCTTGAGGCAGTGAGAAGCATGCTGTAAATAATTGTGCGTGGTGCGTTTTTTCCCACACCACGCACTTTCTTTCTTTAAATCAGGTTAATTCCCCCCGCTGATGTAAAAGTCAGCAGCCATTGTCGGTGCCGAGCTACTGATATTCTTTATGGCAACCTGGGTCTTTTGGCCATTATAATCCGTGCTGTTCGGAGTGCTGTTCTGGTTGAAATTCCTTCTGCCCCTGGTTCCCGGCCAGGGATCGCCGCCATCGCCGCCATTTGTGCCATTGTTCAGGTCATAATCACCGTCGGCCTGCTCGACATCCACCTTATAGTGGGCCGGATTATCCTGCCGCTTGACCTGATTATCGACATGATAGATCAGGAGGCCATCTCCGGGCAGGCTGTCATCAAAGGACACCTTTTGCCGGTTTTCCACCAGGAAATACTGAGTCCCCACCTCCCCGTTCGTCCACACAAGGAATATGGAACCCTGAGTTTCCACCTGAGGTATATTTACCGCGGTCTGGTTCGATTTGAGGACAAAAGGAGTCACCCAGCCAAGCTGTACTTTCGACCAGGCGCAAAAATGAGCTGGCCGGGAACCCGAAGGGTTTCCGTTCCAGCTTCCTCCACCCATCACTCCCCAGTTTCCGATGCCTTCTCCCCCGCTGTGGCCCACGTCATACAAATCCGGAAGGCCCAGTTCATGGCCGTATTCGTGGCAGAAAACTCCGATCGTGCTGTCACCCGGGCTTCTGGTATACTCAGGCTCCATAGAATAGCCTCTGAATCTCATGCCATCCAGAACAGGCGGATGTTCCATCTCCCACCGGTGTGACCAGATGTAAGCATCGGGATTGGTTGAAGCCTCCGCGCATGCTCCGGCATGGAGAATAAAGAGGCTGTCCACCTCGCCATCTCCGTTATTATCGTATAGTCGGTAATCGACATAGGGGTCAGCGGCTATGACAGCATCTTCGGCAAGCTTCTGGGCATTGGTCGGGTAGGAACCCAACCCCGATTGTCCGCCGAGGTAATAGCTATAGGTATGCGGCATCCTGAGCCAGTCGGAAGGTGTCCCGGTTGTGCCGTTCACATCACCTGTAAGATCAAACTGGCGGTAGGATACCTCCTGATAATAATCCCTCATGCTGCCTGTCGGATAGGTTCCCAGACTGAACAGCATCTTCCGGTATTGATCCTGGCTGGTCCGCCCCAGATTATCGGGAAAATCCACCAGCAGTACCAGCGCCCGAAAGGAGCCTGAAGGTGCAGTCAGCATCCCTGGAGCATCAAGCCGGGGGGAGCGCTCTTTCGCCTGCCGGTATATTTCCAGGGCCCGGACCCTTACTCCGGTTTTCAGGTCAGGGTGCACGGGCATGGCCAAAACACAGGATACCCGGCAAAATATTGCAGCAGGCAGGAACACGGCCAGGAGAATCCCGGCCAGGGCAGGGATTGAGGCCGCTGTCCGATGGCAGGCTCTTTGGATTATGCTTATCATTTGTCTCTCACCGTGAACCATTATTTTCCACCTCGCTTTCCTGAGGGACCCGCTCAAGGTCGGAAATAACCCAGGTGAGTCTGCCGTTACCCGGATACAGGCTCGCTTCAGCCTCTATGATATCTCCGGTTACAAGATAATAGGCCAGAAGATTCCTGCTGTTACGCGGTTCAGTAGGTACAAATGTATCTTTTTCATAGACATACTCCGGCCTGGCGGTAATGGTTACTCCAGGTCCAAGAAAATTGTAAAAATCGCCGATGTCCCTGGACTCCATAACCCTGAGAGTCAGCTCGACCTGGGGGTAATCCTTCCTCTCAACTTTCAACACACTGCCGGTTATCCTGCTCTTGTTGGGAGCTATCGGGGCAGGCGATGGAGAAACCACCGGCCCGAACACAGGCTCCTGCCCGGCGATGCGGGTAATGTCCGTTATTGACCAGTTCAGGTTTCCGGGGCCGCCCTTAGCCCAGGCCATAGCTCTGAACCGGTCTTTGGGGAATAGGTAATAGGCCTGAAAATTCCGGATATTCTGCGGATCGGTCAATACGATTTGCCGGGCACCGGCACGATACTCATAGACATACTGCGGAGAAGCCTCGATTGTCCTGCCCGGCTCAAGGAGATTATTGAACTCGCTGATATCCCTGGATTCAATGATCTGAAGGGTAAGGTGCACGATCGGAAAGTCACCTTTTTCAACGCCTTCAACTTCAGCCATAATCTCACTCCTGTTCGGAGCCACTGGAACTGCGGCACTCCCGTGAAGTATATTCATTCTCCTTTGAATCTGCTCTTCGGAAAGATTGCTCCGGTGATTCACGAGACATATCAGCATAGCCGCGGCCAGAACCAGCAGCAGACTTCCGATGGACAGAAGGATAAGCTGTCTTTTATTCATGATAGTTACAACCTCCATATTTCAAGAGAAGGCTCTCGATTTCGACAGAAAGCTCCTGATTCCACGGAGCTCGTAATAGTGCACAGGGCACTGTTCAGAAGTCTATCGGAAGTCAGGAGGGAAAGATCTGCACTGTGATTCCTGATCCTTCAGGAGCTGAAGGATACAAAGGGAACATGCGGGCGAGAATTATTTTGGGATTATTCGTTCACTGCTTTCGTTGTACTTTACCATCCTCCAACTGCATGCCAAGTCTCTTCGGCTGCATTATCAATCCAGTCTGGAAAGTGTTCATCAAGGTAATCGACAACGGTAGCACCTATTTGCTCCTGCACATCGAGAATCTCTCTGGCGATTCGTATAACACCAGGGCCGCACTTTACTGGTCCTTCAGGTACAGTTGTCCAGTGAAACAATTCCTTAATAACGCTTTGAAGTGAACGGCACGCCCAACAGATGCGATCACGAACAACATCGCAATCTGCTGAACTCAGACACTCCGCAGCACCTCGTGCCACAGCCTCGTATAAAAGTGGCACTGGTAAACGGAAAGGCTCAATGACCATGATGCTCCACAGTATAGCAAAGTATCTGCATTCATCGCGCAGGTTTGAGCCGGTAAGCAAGAAGCGAAGGACTGGCGTTTGGGCCAAGTAAGGCTGGCTTCCCTGGAGGAAGTCGAGACATTTCCCGTTGAATATAAGTAGCTCATTTTTCGGGACTTCAGTGCTCAGGTGCTTGAGTTCCCACTGCGTAACGCACGCACTGGAATGTATGATCCCATCAACTTCATGAGGTAAACGAGATGCACTTCTATTTCCTGCTACTGTTCGTGCCCCGGCCTTTTCACAAAGATGGATACTGCGGCTACGGCAGAGTTTGTAAAAGAGTTGTTCAAAATTCCTGCCGCGTTGTGCTCCACAGCCGGTCAGTCCTCCAACCTCAATGAGGGCATAAGCCCGGGCAACAATATCCAGGAGATTTGGAGATAAGAGTGGATTAAATTCTCGAAGTACTGGTTTGAACCACCACACGACTCCACCTGTCAGGCAAGTCGATCATAATTCATGACGGGTCCACTTTCACCATCTATCTCACGGACTGAAGAGACCAACTTTTCCAGTTTCGGTTTCACAAATGAGTCGTCAATTTGGGGCTGACGTTCATTTTTTCCAAGATCGAGTAATCCATAAAGTACACTAAGATAATTACGTGGCTTAGGTTTAGTGGCTTCCCATACCTGCTTCAGGGCTGAATCAGTAAATGGGTAAATACCTCCCTGGCGAGTCGGCAGGGCAACAGATGCATCATTCAGACAGCGATCAGCAAGCAGACGTGCTGAATCAAAAGTCTCCAGACCCTTGAGAACAACTACAACCGATGCATTTAAAGGATCATCTGGATGAAGCGATCGAAGATCTTCGTGTGTCCAGGCAACACTCAACCGTTCCCATGCTATGGGATGAAGCTGAAATACAAAGGAAGCACGGGAAGAGAAAGGCTCAGTTTCAAGAAGGGCGTCCCTGATAATCTTAACGTTCTTCAGTATCTTACCGGAGTTGGCATTTGCGGTAAAATCTTCAACCTGATCGATAAAAAAGGTAAGATGCTCGATCCCCGCAAGTTCCGTAAATATAACAAGTAGTTGTAAATACTTAAGGCCATTACGATCGTGGTGCCAGGTACCAACTTCATCTACAAGAAATCGTTGAAGTTCATCGGTATCGGGTGACGCCAAAAGGAAGAGATAATCCTCAAGTAGATTTCGTATATCAATCGGTACAGCAAAACTACGAACCTTCTCTCGCACTGAAGCAACAAGAGCATCTCTTTCATTGACTGCTGATGCTTTCCCCTGAGCAATCAAGCGCGCTGCGGCTAATTCAAAAAGTCGCTGATGCACGCTCTCTCCGGACGCATCTTTCCCACGGAGGATAAATCGGGCAAGATGGAAAGCAACAGCATCAATACTTGCAATTCCCCCATAGGCTTTGGCGTTAAAAGAAGCATAACTTGCAAGGACTGGATTAGCCTGTGCATCCTCCTCAGATACACCAAGACCTACCAAGGTGCTTCGACCCAAGTCACAGTTTATGAGTTTCGCCTCTTCTCCCATGAGCGTTGATTTGCCAAATCCACGTGCCTCCGGATCACCAGGTACAATTGACCACACTGCACCGATGAGGGGTTGTCCGTTCTCAAGAGGTGCAAGAATAAATTTCCGGAGGAACTCTTCTCTCTGATGTCCAAACATTTCAGGTACATAGATGCCCTGTGTATCCTCGCTGTATGTTGCCCTGCCCGGAAAAGGGTTCTTCTTAAGACCGTATTGAGTTTCGTAATATGATTTCAGCAGCATGTTCATTCTCCTTAGGTACGCTGATCTTGATCAGGCCGATCCGTTTATTGCCGATTGATACATAGTCTTCACCTGGAGGCGGCGGTTTAAAAGGTAGTTCTGTGTAAATGACTAAACTACTCGCTTGACCTGCGTGAATAATATCTTCTAAGCAGAGGTTGAAGACACGGGGTTGGATTCCCAACCCAAGGCAAACTAAGGCGCGAAGCGAATAGGCATCGACATAACCTCCCTGAGTACCTGCAAGGTGATAATAGCTCTGCCAAAGTGCATGCTCAAAATTACCCTGCGCAAAAGTCCTTCCGTGGTGAACCACCTGTTTTACAGGTACTTGCTCATTCAGTATATCTGGCCGAAACTCGCACGTGGCGAATACTATGCGCCCATCAAAATCGGGATGCGAGGAAGTCCATGATGCTGAGAAAAAATTTTGAGACACTTTAATTAAGTGCTGAAAAGTTACTGTGTCAAAGGGCAGTTCTTCTGCCGCCAGAAACGAGGGGATAACGACACCATCTTCAATAGCATCAATCCTTTTCTTCGGATCAAGGTCGTTCAGTGAAAACTTGGCACTCAGATATTCTATGCGCTCATGGACTACTTGAGAAAATATCTCTCTCTTACTTTTCTCAAAACCAATTGCTTCAAGCCGAGTCATGCAGCTCACTATAACGCGTTCCGCAACATGCTCACCTTGCGCCTGGCTAGGGTTTAATTGCTTTATACTTGTAATATCTGGTATGTAGAGCGGGCCACGGAGCAAGCGTGTCATAAGGATTCGAAAGTATGGATGTTCATTCATCCACGTAATTAAGAGTTCATCGAAAGCTCGCTCTGAGTTATCTAAGTACAGACGAGCAAGAGTATATCCGCGATCAGTCAATTTACACGGGGTTTCACGCAGGCAGCTTACTTCAGATCGTTTACGTGGCAAGACGCCGATTGTTGCGTAGCCAAGCCTCTGAAGGTCAGAAAGAGCGTCGCGAGCGGCCGTCCACATGGCCTCGCGGGAGGCAGGTGCTCGACGTACCGATCTTTGATGCAAATGCTGGCGTACCTGATCGAATGTATAAATACTATCTGATCCAGAAAGCAGGGCAGCAACCTCAAGTATCTGCTCAATGGTCACGCGCGGGATCGAGTCAGTAATTTTTTCTCCACACATTATCGATTTACCTTGAGAAATTAGTATTATTAAAATAACCTTCCGAATGTAACAACTCTTTTTATGGATATCATATAATGGGAACGTTTGTCAATAACGTTTTAAATTGATATTAGCCTATTATAGTCTACTGAAGCTAGTTGCCTAAACAAACAGCAAATCAGCCGTCCGCGAGAGCATGGGCACGCCTCGGACTTCGGTCTCAAGGAGCGGCAAAACGGCCCGGACCTGGCCGCCAAACTTCTGCCTGATGCTCTTCATATGCTCATCCTGCATTCTGGCGCGGCTTTGGACAAACTCGGCTGCGCCTTCCGGTATCATGGACCTGTCGATCATCATGTTGACAATAACACCGCCCACGGGAATCCCAAAGTCATGAAACCACTCCACAAAGCGGGAAATTACGGCGATGGGCAGGGCCTCAGGCAGGGTCACGAAAAAGAAGCTGGTCCTGGCCGCATCGGTAAGAAGGACGCGGGCATGCTCCATGCGGTCCCGGAAACCGGTCAGGTAATCCATCAGGGGATCCGCCTCCTTTTTCCTGCTGAAGGAGAGCATCTCACGCAGGGACCTTGCTTCCTGCCGGGATTTCATCATCTTGTTGACCCAGAGACTGTAGACCTTTGACATGCCAAGCAGCCTCCGGGCATTGGCCGTCGGAGCGGTATCGAAGACATAGATCTCGTATTCGTCCCGGAACATGAGATCGATCATGTTCTCGAACATGGCCGACTCTTCAAAGGCAGGGTTCATGGTGGCTGACTCCACAAATTCATCCGCCTTGGTCCTGATGTCGGCGAACTTGAGGAACCACTGGATCTTATCCCTGATTTCCTGCTTGGAGCGGCTGATAGTGTCTTTTGTGTCGATCTCATAGGCAGAGAGATTGGCTGCGCCGGTCACCGGCGTGGGACGGCCAAAGACATCCTGGGAGAGAAGCCCTGACAGGCTGTGCACCGGGTTGGTCGAGGCCAGCAGGGTCCGCCGGCCATGCCTGGCGTACCAGAGGGCAGTGGCCCCGGCCATGACGGTTTTTCCTACCCCGCCCTTGCCGCCGAAAAAGATATACTTGAGAGTAGAAATATCCCGGACGTAGGATTTCATTGATTTATCAATATCACTCATGGTTGTGTCAACTCCTTGGAGAGAGCGTGAGACAGAAGATCGCCTAAAAATCGCCGTACATAATATGGGCCAGCTTCTCGACCATAGCCAGACCGGTCACATCCCGCTCAAGCTCCGGTACGAAAGCTTTGACCTTGTCGCCGAAGACCTCGCCGATTTTATCCACATAGGTTTTCTGCATGGCTATGCGGTGCCTGAGATAACCGGGGATATTCTGCTTGAGCAGTTCATCGGGTATCAGGCGGTTGACCACATACCCGGCAATGGGCACGTAATCGGCAAAAAGCCGGGCAGCGTTCTGAGTATCGAGAATAATCATTTCCTCCGGCACGACCACGAAGAAAAAGGCGGTCTTTTGCCTGTCCGTGAGGATCTGCGACGAGGTATTGATGCGCTGCTTGATGTATACCAGCTCTTCGAGGATTTTATCCTCTTCCGTCTCCTGGCCGCGCTTCATCACCGAAGCCATCCGGTCGTATTCGGCCATCTCTTCGCGCAGGCTGGTGATCTTGTTGATCCACTCGTCATAGATGCGGGCCATTTTCAGGTAATAGAGCGCATGCCCAAGGGGCACCAGATCGTAGATGTAGTAATCATAGCTGCCTTCCTTGATAATGTCCACCACCGCGTCAAAAATGGCCGACTCCTCCATTGCCGGTTCCGCACCGGCGGCCTGAAGATAATTTTCGATCTCGTCAGGCACTTTGTCAAAGCCGTACATGTCCAGTATCTTCTGGCGGATTTCCTGCTGATACTCCCTGATGCGCCGGTCTGCATCGACTTCCTGAGCCCAGAGGTTATCCATGATCTTCACCGGCCCCCGGCCAAAGATATCCTGCTGAAAGATATCAGTCAGACTGGCCTGGGGATCCACGGAGAAAACCAGCACCTTTTTGCCGGTTTTGGCCAGCCAGTAGGCCGTGGCCGCGGAAAATGTAGTCTTGCCAAGCCCCCCTTTCCCGCCGAACATGATATAGCGGCGGTCGGGGTTTTGCTCAAAAACTTCTCGTAACGACATGGTATTTTTTTCTCCTTGAGGATCACGAGTCCTTGTCAACCAGTTGCTTGCACATTGCCTGAATCATATCCTGGGTCTCGATGAATTTTTGATCAATCTTTCTGCCTAACTCATCCATTCGTCTATCAAGCTTTTCATCTAAAGCGGCTATTTCCTCGGCTATAAACTAAAGCTTATTATACCGTGAATAGGTGAATATTGAACTTTTTGCTCAGGAGCCAGGAGTCAGGAGTCAGAAGCCAGAAGTCAGGAGTCAGAAGCCAGAAGCCAGGAGCTAGAAGCCAGAAGTCAGAAGTCAGAAGCCAGGAGCCAGGAGAAGGTAAAAGAACTCCTCACTTAAGACAGCCCATACCTTCTTCTGAATTCTGACTCCTGACTCCTCTGGATCGGTAAGTATGCAGCCCTGATGGAGAATATCGTTGATATACTTTTTGATCGAGATGTTTCCTCTTGGTTTTTGCCTGTCAGAAGCGATGCATAATCCTTTCATGCTCTCCGAGCCTGCCATCGATTGTTTCTACTTTGTCCTCAACCCTATGGATATCAGCTTTGAGCTCTTTCATATCAGATTTAATTTCTGTTACATCAGCCTTAAGTTCCCTTACATCAGCCTTAAGTTCAATTACATCAGCCTTAAGTTCAATTACATCAGCCTTAAGTTCAATTACATCAGCCTTTAATACAGTTACATCAGCCTTAAGTTCCTTTACTTCTTTGGTGGTTTCATCTATCTTTTTATTCAGATGCTTGTTCATCTTAACCATCATAGCCTGGGTTTCATTGATCCTTTGGTCCAATTCATCTGTCCGCCTATCGAGCTTTTCATTTACAGTGGCTACTCCCTCAGCTACTACTTGAACCTTACTAACAACATCCTCAGCTATGATGTGAAACTGATGGACAATCTCTTTTTGAAAACAAGTCAATCTTTCATCAATATAATCTCTTGTCTCTTTGTCCATATCTTAATCCATGCCTCCATTACCTTCTCTTTAACCTCAAGTCACCATTTCAAATCCATCCTGACATTGTCGCAGCCTTCGGGCTCAGGCCATAGCGTCGGTCAGGTCTTTCTCCCGCAGCATCCGGCGCTTCCAGGTGCTGATCTGGGGTACCACATAGGGCAGGAGGCGCAGGGAATAATACGGCGGCAGAATGGGCACACCCAGGAGGTCACCCATAGTGATCAGGATGAAAAGGTGCTCCATGCTGGCCCGCGTCTTCATGGCCTGGCGGGTCATGTCGTGGGCAGCCATGCCGTAAACCAGCTCTTTGGCCCGGCTTAAGGATTTGCGGAAGAAACCTGCTTTCTTTGGCGATTCTGAGTTTGGCGTTTTTGATTTTGGTGCTTCTGACATAGCGATTGACTCCTCTCATTCAGCAGATGTTTTCCAACTCGTATGAGAGCTCCAACTTGTATGGGAGCATCCCCTGCCTGCCTTGGGGTGGGAGCTTCCCTTACACTCCTCCCCCTTGAGGGGGGAGGCCGGGTGGGGGTGATGGCTGGTATTCACCCTCCTCATCAAGAAACAGGGAGCCCCTCTGGCAGGGGAAATGGAGAACATCTACTTGCTCAGAGTTAAAGTTGCCTATTTTGAATGTTGACTCCTGGATTTTGATCTAATGCTTTTTAAGACGGGATCTAAATGCTTATCAAATAGTGTGTTGTCTTATCAATATGAGCGATCTTGATTTATCCGATACTCTCTCCTTCCCCCAGGATATCGACAATGTCCCGCTCGCGCAGCATCCCGGCCCGCCAGCGGTTGATCGAAGGCAGAATGTAGGGGATGATGCGCAGAGAGTAGTAAGGCGGCAGAATGGGCAGGCCAAGAAGATCGCCCACCAGCATGAGCATGAATATCCGCTCCACATAGGCCCGCTCATGCTTCAGGCTCACGACAAAGCCGTAGGCAGTCATCCCGTACCAGACATCGCCCAGCACCCTGGCCCACCGGCGCAGGGTGGCCACGATTTTCTTTATCGTCGGCACGCTTTTTCCCCTTATCCATGAGGCTGCTGAAGAATTTGGTGAGACAAAAACCCCCACCCCTCTCCGTCAGCGACCATCGAATACATCTGTTTGCCTTATAAGTGGCGGAACTTACTGTATAGGGTACCTGCAGTGCAGGGTAGATGTTTTGGAACGCAGCGGTAAAACGCCGACTTCCTCAACCGGGTAACACCCATTCTTCAGAATCAGATTTTCAGGAAATTATACACCACGCTCTGAGAATGAGCAAGGCAGGAACAATCCCTGGCTGATTTTCAAACCTTGGCAGATATGCAGACCTCTCAGGATTGTTGGGATTGGGGCTTTCAGGAGGACCAGCCTTTACAGGTTAACACGAATGGCACTTACAGAACGAATCATACGGCTAATCCGATCTCATCTCCCTCTTGGGGGCAATGATGCTCTTACACCCTGAAAGATAACGCTCCTGCCTTCTGCCGCGGTGGATGAGTTCCAACTAGGCTTCTGTAAGTGCCATTCATCATAGTCGGAATCCTGAGCCTCATCTTCCCGGGCTCTTGATCCAAATAAGATAGTCAGTTTAAGGTGGTCACAGAGCCGTTCTCGAATCTGATGCAAAAAAAATCTAACACTTTGTCTTCTTTGATATGTTTCATTATCTATTCCTGTTTTCCACCTCTGAGGCTAATGGCATTGCCCCTCAAGGTGAGAAATGGTAATGCTCGCCCCTAAGTCTCCCCGCAGCCTTACGCCGCCACCGGCCCCACCGCCGGGGCCTTGGCCCTGGCCTTGAGCCGCAGGTATGCCTTCCAGCCTTCCCATGCCAGGAAGAGGGCTGCGCCTACCAGGAAGAAGGCCAGCACCACCAGGATCAGTGCGCCGGTAATGGCCAGTCCGCTGTAGTCGGGTTTGCCCCAGTTGGGGGCCACGACGGTGATGTACAGGTTCCAGGCGGTAATCAGGTTGGCGACAACGGTGGTTACATACATGAAGAACATGGGCAGGGCTACCCAGAGGGCTTTTTTCCCCTCCGAAACCAGCCAGAGGGTTATCAGCATGAGGGCCAGTGAGGCCATGAGCTGATTGGCTCCGCCAAAGAGCTGAAACAGGTAGGTGAAGGTGCCGGAGAGCACCACGAAGAACACCAGGGCTGAGGAGATGATCGTGCCCAGGTGGATATTGTGGATGAAGGGAAGGCTCTGGCCCAGCCACTCGGCCAGGGAGACGCGCATGAAGCGGATGGCAAGCTGCAGCATGGTAATGATGATGATCACGAACGCGGCAAAGGCGATCGAACTGCCGTATTTGGGGTCCAGCCCGAAGATGGACAGGAAGTTGCCCACGCCCTCGGCAAAGGCTGCGGCCCCGCCGCCCTTCCCGGCAACCGAAATGGCCATCAGGGAAAGAACAGCCAGCAGCATCTCGCTGAACATGGAGCCGCTGCCGACGGGCAGGGCATCGGTTTCATTCTCCAGTTGCCGGGCCGTACCCACGGTCGAGATCAGGCCATGCCAGCCGGACACAGCGCCGCAGGCAATGGTGATGAAGAGCATGGGCCACAGCGGCTGGAATGCGCCTTTGGTCCCCACATCCCAGGCCTTGAAGGCGGGCATGGTGAAGGTAGCCAGCTCCGGCCTGACAAAGAAGGCCAGGGCTGCGCCCAGAAATCCGCCGATCAGGGTAATGGCCATAACCCAGAAGCCGATATAGTTGATGGGCTGAGCATAGCGCCAGATGGGCAGGGTGGCGCCAAGATAACAGAAGAGAATGGTGAACAGCAGCCAGAAAACATAGCTGGGAGTAACTTTCAGATAGCCGTTGGCCATAGGATCAAAGACCGAGTAGAGGGGCTGGCCGCCCGTCAAACCGTTCAGAGCGTTGTTCACCCCGTTCACCAGCCCGCTCACCTGCGGCGTGGGCCCAAGGATAATGGCCAGAAGGGTCAGCCCGACGATAACCGCCGTGGTCACTGCCAGGCCAATCCGCCATCGGTAGAGCATCTGGCCGCCCAGAAGACCGGCCACGACCAGGGCAACAATGCCCATCGGCACACCCGGCGTGCTGGAAAAGACCGAAGCCATCAGATTGCCGAAGGCCCCGGCCACAACAAGAAGATAGGCAAAGATAAAAATCAGCAGGATGGAGCGGCTGGCCGGAGAGACCAGCTTGTGGGCCGTGGCGCTGAGCGAGTCACCATCGCGGCGCACCGACATCATCATGCTGCAATAGTCCTGCACCCAGCCGATGAAGCTGACGCCGACAAGCAGCCAGATGAGCGCCGGCATCCACCCCCACAGACTGACCGCGGTAATGACCCCCACAATGGGACCGGCAGCGGCAATGGACTTGAACTGGAATCCGTACAAAACATAGCGGCTGGCCGGAGAAAAATCCACACCATCCATGTACATCCTGGCCGGTGTGATCTTCCGGGGATCAGCCTTGATAATGTTTCGGTCAATTCTCCTGGCATAGCAGTTATGGCCAAGGTAAAATGTCATCGCCCCAAGGGCCAGTGTGAACAAGGTATTCATGATATTTTCCCATCCTGTGAAAGACCAAGCCAAATGGTGCCATTTTGGAAAAATTATATTCTATGTGCGGAAAAGTTACAAGCAGATTGTAGCGTTTCAGCTATGGCTCAGGTGTCCGGGAGCCGCCCGATACTTCGTTTTCCAAAGGCTTGCTTTCCGGATACCATTTTTGTAATGTCCTTTTAAATTTTATGAATGCGTCGTCAGTGCATTTATGGAAAGAAACAAGTTTAGCCAGGCGGAGAGCCAGCTCTACCGCCTCTTTGGGATCGGCTGGTTTGAGAGCATTTTCCTGCCAGAGCCCCTGGTTGCAGAGCCAGGTCCGAAGGTTTGGATTTTTCCCCTCCCATTATCCCTTCCAATGATTCTCTTGATTTATCTTCATGCCCGCAACCATGCCGATCAAACAGGACCAGAGCATGAGCATAAAGTTTTGTAAAAGTGCGAAGAAAAATGTGGCTCTCTCGAAAGCATCCGGAATCACGTCCAGGATGGACATAGGGTATAAATTTCAGTTGTCGTATGCTCAGAGATCGGCGCCGGGATAGCAGTCCTTTCACGGTCGCTTCCAGATTTTTATCTGGAACCAGAATAACCAGATCTGATTCCCCCCTTCTCATCCGGGGACTCCTGCGGCGAAAATTATTCCCAGATTGGTTTCCCCCTTCCAGTCACGGAGATTCGGATGTTCTTTTCCCCGTACAATATCTACAGCCCCGCTTTCTGTTTTTGAGAAACATAAGATCTGATCAGGTTCGGCCATGCTGAGAATCACTGGAGAATGCGTGGCCAAAAGAATCTGTGCCTCATAGACCGAGGATAAGGATTGGAACATAGTTTCTATTGCACGTGGATGGATGCCGTTCTCCGGTTCTTCAATGAGATATATACCGGAGAAATCAGGAAGATATGCTGGAAGGGTGAGGGCCAGGAGCCGCAGGGTTCCATCCGAAACCATCCACGACGGTACTTCCAGGTTGCCCGAATAGCAAATTTTCAAATACCGGTGTTTATCGTCCGGCCGTTCGACCGTGCGTATATCTTCAAGGTCAGGAAGTGCGGTCCGCACATGACCAATCCATTCTTTGAACCGTTCGGGAGATGTTTTTTTAAGGTTTTCAATCACCCAGGGGAGGTTAGAACCATCCGGCTTGAATCCCCTCGGTTGTCCGGGAGGGCTTGCTTTGCGTATCAGGAGACTGTTCAGCATCAATTGCTGAACCCCATCGGTCAGAAGATCCTTTAACCATGTGGTTACCGGAAACTTCGATTCATCCGCGGGCAGGTTTCCGAGGGCCGATTTCCGGGGACCAAGCCGAAAGGCAGGTGCCCACCCCCTGCCCCCCTTCTTATAAACTTCTGAGTAGAAATTATCATTTCCCCCCTGACCTTGTTGACCACTGTCCTGATGTTCTTCTTCGCCCTCGTTGTGATTAACGTGTCCAGAGGGGTGGGCTCTACAGGAAAGAAAAGCCTCATCTGCATACCCTGGCGGTTTTCGTCCTCTTCTTCCTTGAGAAGGACTTTTTCAGCTAGAATTGACGGTTCCTTATCCATGCTGTCGAAGCCAACGGAAACCTCATATCGTATGATTGAAAACGACCTGGCAATCTGTTTTTGCAGTTCATCAGGGATTTTCAGCTCTATGGCCAACTCGAACTTATCACCGGAATGGTTCCATATCAGGTCCTCGAAATTTTCCGTTCGATTCCGGATGGCAACATCCAGGCCACTGGTGACAAGATCCTTCAAAAAGGCCACTCCATCAAGGAATGTCGTTTTCCCGCTGGCATTCGGACCCACCAGTACCTCGAAATTTGCTAATCGCTGATCAATATATCGTAAACATCGATAATTCAATGTCTCTATCCGGCAAATCATTGAATTTCTCCCTCAACAGCCTGCAATATTTTTATTATACCATTTTTCTCTTAATTGAGATAATGCGGTTAAGCAGACCTTATCAAGAAATATTGTCCGAGTTTATATCACGAATGCATAATTGCAGGCAAGTACTCCTATGTCCGGCACGGGTTCCCAATATTAGTTAAAAACAGGAATATTAATAAAGGTAATAATTTGCTATAATAATTATGACAAGGAGATTGCGTGTCATTGTTTTCATCTGCACAGGAGGGAAAAAATGAAAAAGCTTTCGGCTTTACCCATGCGCCTCATGCGCATGGCTTCCATCATAGCCATACTCTTACATGTTCCATGTGCCTGGTCACTATCGCTCGCCCTTCCATCTGATATCACGGTTTCTACAACCGGCATTTTAACGCCGGTAACGTATCCCCTGCCAGCGGATTCCAATGATGTCAGGTTTATCTATGATCCGCCTTCCGGATCCGAATTTCCGGTCGGGGAGTCAATAGTCAGAGTCACAGGCATTGATAGCTTTGGCCGCTCCAGCGAATACCATTTCACGGTAACTGTCTGCAACGGTGATCTCAACGGGGATGAAGTCATCAGCCCGGCGGATGCTCTCATCGCTTTCAAGTGTTACCTTGTGTCCGGCCCCTGTCCGAAATGTGCTGATGTAAACCAGGATGGCCATATTACCCCGGCGGATGCCCTGTGTTTATTTCAAAGCTACGTGGGTCAGGCATCCTGTCTGGAAATTGAGGAAGAGCAGTTATCCGTGACCTACGGCTTTACAGCCGAGGCAACATATGTAAACATCAGGATAGACCAGGCAAAACTGGTTTACACCTATTTTGAAGACACCGATCAGAAGTGCAGGTATTGGGTTGCTCAATCTCCCTGCTGGACACAACAGGACCTTACGACCATGGAGACACCTTTATCAAAGGATGAAGTCAACGGGTTAATCGGCCTGATATATCAGACACGTTTTGTGGATCTTGAAGATACTTACGGGGGAGCGGCCCCTGGGCAGAGATATTACCCCTATACGCTATCTGTCAGGATCACGCAGGGCGAGCAGCCTGTGCAAAGAGAGAAGACAGTGGTTTACCAAAGCTTCCCAACGTCCTCTCCGAGGCCGGAGGCATTTCAGGTCATCGAATCCCGGCTGTTAGAATTAGTAAGACAGAAGTTTCCCATGCCGGGAAAGTTGTAAGGGGCTTTTGGTGGAGGTACTTTCCAGGTGGGGAGTGAGAGAAAGAGGCTGCCCGTTACCAGGGATACTGGAGCGAGAGCATGAGGCCGAGGAATTGGGTGGTGTTGATATCGGTATCGCTTCCCGATATGGTCAGTGAGACCTTGCCGTAGGCTACTCCCAGGGAGTAAGCCCGATAGTCGGGGTTGTATCCTGTATGAAGGGAGAAATTTTTTCCTCTCCGGTGGCTCACTCTCCGGTAGCTCAGGTCGATCCAGGGGAATGGCCTGCTGTCGATGAAACTGACCGAAGGGGTCAGGGCAAAAGGTCCGGCCTGGCAGGAGATGAGTATATCGGTTTTCAGCGGGATCTTCTGGACATAGTCCTTGTAGCTCTCATAGCCGCGAATGGTCGGGCGGTAGATCTGGTAGCCCTGGCTGTCGTATTCTCTGTTCTTCGAGCTGGCATTGGCGTCGGTGTAGGGTACATCTTTCCAGAACATCCTGCCTCCGATATCCCTGCACAGGATCTCTCCCCGGAACCATGTGTTCATGACATATTGCAGGCCAAAGTCGAAGCTGTACCCGGTACCCGTTCCGGGGATCGTTTCCAGGCGGTCATAGACAAGGTTATCGTCATAAACATAGTCAATGGACAGGTCGAAATTATAGCTTTTTTTGCTTACGGGTATTATCCTGCCTTCGATCTTCCCCTCCTGAATCATCTCGCCCTGCAGGTAACGGGCCGTGAATCCTGCGGTTAATCCGGGGACCAGGATGTTGAATTTCATCCCTTTCGACACTTCGACACCGAAAGCGGAAAATCCTCTGGCCTGAATGTCTATCTTGTATTCTCTTCCAACGGGCAGGTTCTTCTTCTGGTCTATCAGCCGCAGGATCTCCAGAGTGTCACGGTTGGCTTTCAGGTATATCTCGCCGCGGTAGAGGGCTGCAAACTTCCAGCCGTGCCAGATAAGGCCGGATGCGGTTTTCCATGCTCCATCGGCTGTATTGCTGCTGCCGGGCCTGAATGGTCTTTTTTTCTGATCCCCGATGAGCAGCGGCTGGAGGGTGAGGGTATTCTCTGCGCAGAAAGCCCTGGCCTCCAGGAAGACACCCCTGGTCTCACCTGCCAGGGTGGCGGGGTTGAAACCTGAGAGGGGATTTTGGGCACGGGCGGAGGATGGCAGGAGGAGACAGAAGGAGAGAGAGACCCAGGAAATAAGGGCGGCCCATGGGGCCGCCCTCATGTGGCTGGCAACCGGTTTGCTAAAAGACTGATTCAATATAATCGTCCGCAGTGTACTTGACAGTCGGCATACCGCTTATGGTATACAGGTCCGCCATTTTTGTGCCATTGGCGGTAGTGATCGAACCGCTGAGCTTGCTGTTCTTCGGCTTGGTGTCATCATAGCAGATAGTCACCTGCATGTTTTCCTGGTTGCTGAGGGTGGCTGTCAACTGTTTGGTCTGGTCGTTAATCGTGGCGGTTCCCTCAAGTGATATGACCGTCCCGTTACTATAGGTTTTCCGGTAGGAGACTTCCACTTCAGCTAGCCGGTATCCGGTCTGTTCCACGCTCAGGAATGCAGTCAGGACAGGCTGCGAGGGTATGGCGACCGTACCATCGAAGGTAGCTGTCCATTCCGGGTAATTGGTCGGGCTTTGCGGGATACAGCAATTGAAAGTATCAGCATTTTGCCAGGTGCCGACTATGCTTCCGGCAAATTTAGCGCCGGTTGAGGCGTTGTTTTTCAGTTCCTGGAATGTTCCCTCAAAGCGGACTGACTGGGGCACGACAGCGACAACCGACTGATCATCCGACTCAGCTTCGTACCAGGTCATATCCGAGATGATGATATTGCCATCCATCTGAGCTGTATTACTCTTGGCTCTGCCTGAAAAGAAAAGCCTGGTGGGATAGAAGGATGCGAACACCTTGTCCGGGATGCTGGCAGTGTCCGGATAAGGCGGGAGGGCATTTTCCATCTCAGGATTTTCCTGAAGGTATTCCTCCGTCCATGCATTCCATTCATCTTCACTGGGCACGGGTACATCAGGCAGGGGGATATACTTGCCCTCAGGGGTGCTGGCAAAGTTTACTTCGAGCTTTCTCCCGTCATTGGCGAAATCAAACGTGAACCCTCCGGGGATTATGATGGAACCTGTCAGGATTATCCTGGCCAGCAGGGTATCTTGATAGATGCCGCTATAATTCAGATTAACCACCAGTTTCTCATTCGACAGGGTTGTCATGAAGCCGGTAAATACGCCGACGACAATTTTTCCGGCTGAATTGGCGGTCAGGGTCAGAGCGCCGCTGTCGAGAACTGCATCGGGCTCCTGACCCGTATCGGTAACCGTAAAGGTTACGGAACAATAGCCGACATTATTGTCACACTCAACTAATGTCAGTTCCAGCTTCAGGTCGCCTTGCGTATAGGTATAGGTGGGTTCGGGGTCCAATTTCCGTTCTGCCGCCAGGGGCTCATCAGTCGTGATATCCTGGATTATCAGCTTGGTGCAATCTACTATCCAGCCTATCCGCTGGGTATTGAAGGCAAGGTTTGGACCAAGACCGCTCTCCAGTTCCTGGGCGAGATTGACGAACGGTGTCTTTACTACATCCTTTACTTCGCCGGTCTGGTAATTGTAAAGAGAAAGGGCGGTATTGCGAAGGTCTGCCACGAGCCGTTTGGCTTTTATCAAGCCTGCCGCCGCCGGGTCGGGCTCCCAGTTGGGAGGAGTGATCGGGTTTTCGATAGCATCACTGATGGCATTCGCTATCAATAGAGGCACTGCCCTGATCTGGGTACGGTTTTGGTTAGATGCGGCAAAAGTAGTGAAAGCGTTCAATAGCTTAGGCCCTTCAACATCGGGTTTCTGATCAAGCAGATCGGTCCTGATATCGCTGATGACCTCCCCTACGTTTTTCCCCTCGGTCTGGGCCATTTGAGACAGGGATGCAAGGAGGAGCCCATACCTGATGCCGCCATCCGGCGCTCCCAATTGCGGTACCCTGGTGGCATCGTGAGGTCTGGTGCCGATGATATCCTGGATGCCGAAGGCTGCGCCAACCAGGTAATTGGCACCTTCGATCTTGTCTCCGGTCAGGGCGCTGCCTGCGCACTGGACTGCAATATCAGTCAGGGGAGTAATGGCGATTGAAACGTTCCCCTGAGCATTGGTCAATGCTGCCCGCAGCGGAGGAGCCGGAACGTTAGCGTCACCCGACGCCTCGTCGGTATATACGCCGCCGGTTGTTTCAACCAGAACATTACCGGCGTACGATCCAAGATTGATGGAGTAATAGCCTTCCTGATCAGTCACCGCTGTGCCAAGTTGAGCTCCTGTGCTTCCATCCGCATTCAGAGCATAGGCTCTGACATTTCCTCCCTTGATAAGACCTTTGGATGCAACCCCGCTGATAACCGTGGTTCCGGTTTGAGGCGGATTATCATCATCTTTGTCACTGCTGCTGCCGCATCCTGCCAGAATGAGAGTAAAGGCATTCAGGAAAATGATGAGTGCACAACCTGTCTTTAAACTCTTCATAACTGAGACCTCCTTTTTCAATGCTAATGATTGCCTGGAAATTAGACGATAACTACCAGGAAGTGTTGGTGTATCTCCGCTCATATGATATGATTTGGTAACAGGCTCACTGTTCACCCCGATGGCACTCTCTCGGTAAGTATCTATTCGATAACGTATAGCTATCTTACATAGGGAAGGCGGCCCTCCAGGGCCGCGCGCACCGCCAAATGGTGTATTGCTCACGAAAGATAAACAAGACAGTATGCAAGCAGGGACTACTTTTTATTCGGCACCATTCTGTAAATCCTACGGAAGAAATTGAAGAGAAAAGGGGGGTAAGAGTCAGGAGTCAGGAGTCAGAATAAAGGCTGTCTTTTCTTCTGACTTCTGACTCCTGCCTCCTGATAAAATGGAGGGTGGGGCTTATGCCCCACCAAAATACCGCCGGAGCGGGTTCGCATAGGCGCTTATCTTTGCTGATGGCAATCCTTGCAGGAGGTTGGACCTTTTCCCCGGGTTTTGTGGCAATCCAGACAACTGCGGTCGTGCTGTTCAAACACGTTATGGAAGGCACCATAGAATGAATCGGTCCCTTCTCGCTTTTGGGCATTGGAATGGCAGCCATTCGCGGAGCATTTATTCATGACCAGGGTTTCATAAGCATTATGGTGGCACAGTGTGCAATCGAAGTCTTTATGTTTGGCATGGGGGAAGGGAACAGGTGCTTTTCTGTTTTTCACTCCCTCCGGTACTTTCATGATAACCTCCGGGGGTATCCGGGTCCCCGAGCTCGGACTTTGCGCTGAACCTGCTGTGATCATTGAAAGACTGAAAATCAGAGCAACTGTCAGGAGCATGAACCTGCGATTCATTCTTTTTGCCTCCATACCTTTTATGCCTCTCTCCATACTGTTCTCCTTAAAGATACTATTTCTCCCTTTCCCTTGTCCAGTGAGAATTTGGAATGAGAAACCATCAGTCAAAACGCAAACTTCACAATTCAGAATGTGCATCCTGCTGTTTCTATCGTTTGAGGACCTTGAAGCAGACTCATCTAAAGGTTTTTCTTCCGAAAATCTGCTCCTGGCTCATGATAATCATGGCCTCCAGGCCCTGCCGATAAATTTAGGTTATGTAATTATATAAAAAAATCGTCAGCTTAGTAAGAAAATTATCAGTTCGAGATTAAAAAAATGCAAAAAGCATACAAAGAAGCTGCTGAGGAGGCAAAAATCATGATACCGCTCGAGATGTTCCCTCTGTCCCTTTGATGCCGCTATTCAAGGGGATTTTGGGTAAGAGTCCTGATCTCTTCCCGGGTATAGCCAAGGTCTTTCCAATCAAGGACTCCATCCGGCCTATGGCAGTCCGCACAGGAGAGAGCGCCGTTGCGTCTGATTGCGTGACTGATCTCGAGGCAGGCATCCTGCGGTATCCACCGCGCTTCCACTTTCCCCCTGGCCATGGTCAGAACATCCTGATATGAACGGGTATTCCACCCCGGGAGATACTTTCCGGATCCATCATCCATAAAGGTCATGAACTTATTCATCAGGTAGAGGTCGAACATCCATCCGTACAGGCGATTCATCATGCTTTTTTCCATTTCCTTCGAGGCTGCCAGATCGGGTTTTCCGTACGCATAATAGGCGGGCAGGTTATAGGGAACGTACATCCCGCCGAAAGGTCCGATATTCTGAAGATCGATATGCTGTTTGCCGTTAAAGAGCTTCATGGGGTAAATTTTGGACGCTCTTCCCTGTCTGGCAATAGGACGCATTACCGTTTCATACCATGCCTGATAGTCAAAGCCGGTAAATTCGGGCCATATGTGGGCGGGTTTATAAAATCTGTAGAGGTTGGCGCCATTGGGATTATCGCCGATAGGATTGCCAAGGAAGCTGGCATCACCGTTCCACCAGACATATACGATTCCCTTTCCCGGCTCGGTATCTTTTTTCAGATCGTGGTACAGGTAAATCCCCGGATCTTCCTCAAAAACAGGATTGCTGAAATCCCGCAAGGTGGCGTTATCCGGGTGAAGAGAAGGGATATGACAGGTTTGGCAGGCTATTGTTGCCGTATGCCCGTTCAGATAGTCCGCCAGTTCCCGGTTGGATTTATGGGGCTCGGCAGTATGACACTTTTCGCAGGAAACCTCCACGTTAGGCAGGTCGTTGGCCATGATGGTCGTGGTGTGGGTCCCCCTGGCCATGAGATGGCCTTCGGCCAGGTGGCAGTCGATGCATGAGAGCCCGGCAGCAGCATGCACATCCCAGGATGGTGAATAGGGCGTCCCTCGCTTGGAGCCGGGGTGCCTGATCCGCGGCCGCTCATGCCCAAGGTTTTGGGTACTCTGCATGTATGACGGATCTTCCGGATCGATGTAGATATCGCCGCCCATGTTATGCTGATGGCAACGCAGGCAGTTCTGGGCCGTCGGTCTGATGACCGACAGGGCAGCCTTGAGGGAGCGGTCCTGGTCCCATCTGAGCCGCCCGGCATCACCGGCAATAACCTGCTTTTTATTCATGTCGTAAGCCGCCGCGTGACAGATGAGGCAGTCGATGGTTTCCTTCTCCCTGGCCAGGGTGGAATAGAATGGCATCATCTCTCCCAGCGGAGCCTGATACTGGCTGCCGATGTGGCACTGCCCGCAGCCTTCGGACAGGGTCTTGCCTTTTTTGGTTATTACCAGCTCAGCCCAGGCAGTCATGGCAAAGGAGCCGGGCTTGGGACAGGGGCGGTTGATTTTCCCCATCGGGAAATCATCAGCCAAATGGCCGTTGAAACCATAGACATTCGGATGATTTTTCGTGAAAAAGCGATAGTGCGCCGAGCTGGTGATATTGTCCATCAGGTCAACTTTTTTCTCTTTCCCGCTGACTGCATCCTGAACAGTGATCTTCTCGTGACAGCGGAGGCAGGTCCCGGGTCCCTCATAGCCAAGAAGATTCGCTTTCCGGAACTGTTCGATATGATTGAATCGGTAAGAAAAATCTTTGCTCAACTGCGAGGCGATGGTGTCAAATTCCAGCGGCGTGACCTTATTCACCGCAAATTCAGCCCTGCCAGGCCGGCTGTCAGCCGGCATCATCAGGTTAATTGATCCTGACCACATCGAACAGCCACTGATCAGGACTGTGGACACCAAAACAGCAAATACTAAAGAATAATACTGCCGATAATTTTTTTCCATCTCTTACCCTTCCTAACCTGCTTTCTATCCTCTTTAACCTGCTTCCCTGCCATGTCTCACTACCTTGTGCAATACCTCACTCAATTCCCTGATGCCGTAAGGTTTGGCCACCACTTCGCAAAAGCCGTGCTGCTGGTATTCGGCCATGATGGGATCCTGGGAGTAGCCGCTGGAAACGATAGCCTTAACCGAAGGATCGAGCTGGTGGAGTTTCTTGATTGCTTCTTCGCCTCCCATTCCACCGGGAATGGTCAGATCCAGGATAACGGCATCAAAAGGTTTGTCCGATTCCCTGGCCTGCGCGTAGAGCTCGATAGCCTCGTCACCCTCTCGGGCAAGATCGACCTCGTATCCAAGGTCATTCAGCATCTCGCCGACCATATCTCTGAGGCTTTCCTGATCATCCATAAACAGGATTCTCCCCCTGCCTGCATGGAGCTTTTGTTTTGCGGCTTTCTCCTCCGGTACGGCCTTTTTCGCTGAAGCGGGAAGGTAAATGTGGAAAGTCGTCCCGACGCCGACCTGAGATTCCACGGTAATATGGCCCCCGTGTCCCTTGACGATGGCATAGGTGATCGACAGGCCCAAACCGCTCCCCTGCTCCTTGGTAGTGAAATAGGGATCGAACACCTGGTGGAGATACTTTTCCGGTATCCCGCTTCCCTGATCCTGTATGGATATCTTGATATATTCTCCCTGACCCAGCGGCAGGCCCTCGCTTGCCTGAACGACCACATTTTTCGCCCGTATGGTAATAACTCCACCTTCGGGCATGGCCTGGATGGAGTTAATCAGCAGATTATTGAGGGCCTGGCTCATCTGCCCCTCATCGATTTCAGCCCACCATAAATCATCCGGCAGCACAAACTCACTCCTGATCTTGGAACCGCTCAGAGCAAAGGCCGTGGTATCGTTTAACAATTCGGTGATCGAGGCGGTTTTCTTGACCGGTACCCCGCCCTTGGAGAAGGTGAGAATCTGGCTGGTCAGGCGCTTGGCCTGCTGAGCCGCTTTTTCGGTCTCTTGTAAGATTCTGGCAACGCTAGGGCTGGCCTGCATGTACAGCTCAAGCAGGGAAATATTGCCAATGACGGCGGTCAGCAGATTGTTGAAATCATGAGCGATACCGCCAGCCAGCACCCCGATCGATTCAAGCTTCTGGGCCCGCTGAAGCTCTTCTTCGGCCTTCTTATGTTCGGTGATGTCCTTGAAATTTTCCATGAACCCGACCACTTCGCCTTCAGGGTTACGAAAAGGAGTTGCCGTCAGGATACAGGTTAGTTTTTTGCCATCGCTGCGCTCTATTTCAACATCACGCTCAAAATGCTCATCACCGCTGTACATGAGTGAAACCGGACAGGCAAAGGCTTTGCAAAGGTTCTGATGGAATGCTTCGTAGCAGCTTTTGCCTTCCACATCTTCTTTTTTCAAGCCAAAGAGGGTACAAAAAGTCTCGTTGACCCGAATCACCCGAAGGTCCTTGCTGATCAGGCACATGCCGTCAGCAGCGGCATTGAATATCTGATTCAGTTCCGCATAGGCTACCCTGGTCGCTTCCTCTGCCCGCCTGCGGTCGGCTATCTCCTGCTGAAGCCGTTCGTTGGCTGCGGTCAGTTGGGCAGTACGCTCCCTTACGAGCTCTTCGAGCCGGGAGCGGTGGTCCTGTAAATCTTTCTCGACCTTCCTGCGTTCGGTGATGTCGGTAAAATTCTCGACGATTCCTAGAATCTCCCCCTTCAGTCCCAGATAGGGGACAGCCGTTATCAGGCAGGAAATAGTTTTACCACTTCCCCCGTCGAGCTTTTTATCAACTTCATGCGAACTGATCTTTGCACCGTTCAGTACCTGCTGCAGTGGACACGCAGGAGTATTACAGAACGGACCCTGCCAGACCTCGCAGCAGTCATGGCCGATTATTTCATCTTTCTTCAGGTGAAAAAGGGAACAGAAGGAATCGTTAACCCGGAGTATGGTGCGGTCCCTGGCAATAACGCACAGGGGGACAGCCGCGTTGAATATCTGATCGAGATCAGAGCGTGCGCGCTCGATCTCTTCCTCAGCCTCGCAATGATCTGTTTCCCATTTTTCCAGCTCAGTCACCCTCTGGCGCAGGAGTCGCACCTGCTCTTTGAGTTTCTCTCTGGCCTTATCACGATGTATCATTTTCTTCCTGCCAAAATCTCCGAACATTGTCTGCTTAATCCTTTTTTTTATAGTGCCTCCTCAACACTATCACTATAACACTCATTATAGCATAACAGACGGATAGTATATAGCCTTTTTAGGCAATTAATTCAAATTATTATGCAGCCTCCTGCCCCTAAAAGCTTTCAAGCAGCCTGGCGGGGAGAGGGACATTCAGGTGAAGACCAAGGTCGGCGATTGGATCTGCGCCCAGGGCCAGGCCAAGGAGTTGAGGATAGAGGAGGGCAGGGAGGTTGTATGGCGGCTGGCCGAGTTTTTTGGCAATATTGGTCTGATTCAGGCCATACATAACGTAGCAGGTATTGCAGTGCAGGGTGATAAAGTCCACTCCCTTGTCTTTGAGGTTTTCAAGTTTCAATCCAGCCAGGGAAAAGGCAACATCCGGAGAGTTCGGAAAGGTTTTTCCGCCGCAGCACAGGAGCAGGGTCTCATAGTCGATGAGTGAGGCTCCGGTGGCAGCGATGAGCTGATGGAGAGTCCTGGGATTTTCCGGCTCGTCAAATCCGTTGTAGACAGCTTTTGGTCTCAGGTAGTGACAGCCGTAATGGGGGGCGGTTTTCAGCTTCGACAGATTTCTGGTCACTTTCTCTTTCAGCCGGTCCGGGCCGATATCCTCGGAGAGGACCCGCGAGAAGTGCCTGACCGTGTACTTTCCCTGGTAGGCGAGGCCAATGGCTGAAAGTTTCCCGTTGATGCGGTCCCGGACTCTTTCATCCTTCAATGCTTCCCTGGCTTCGGTCAATGCCCCGGTACAGCCGCTGCACAGGGTTATCATGTCAAGCTCATGGCTTTCAGCCAGGGCCAGGTTCATGGCTGCCATTAAAAGCCCTGCTTCAAGGCTCAGGTTGATCTGATTGGAGCCGCAGCAGGCCATATCCGGAAGGTCAACCAGCTCGATGCCCAGATTCCTGGCCACCCACCGCGCCGAAAGCTCATACTGCGGCACCCTGGTGGGCGTGGTGCAGCCTAAAAACAGAGCATATTTTTTCCCCGTCATGGCCGGTTTCCCTTCGGTTCGATTTCAGGTTCGATTATCGGTGCACAACCTGCGGCTGTCAGCAGCCTGGACAGCCTGTCCCCATTGTTCCTGAGCGGCGGGAGAGAAAGCTCTTCCCTCCTTTTTACCCATGCCTCTTCGGTTGGAAAGACCAGCCCGGTTTGCCCAACCTGTCTGGTCTGGTTGATCCAGGCAGGAGGGGCATATCCTTCCCTGGCAGCCATATTTTTTATCAGATTCAGGATATCAAAAAATTGCACCCCCTGCGGGCATCGCTGCCCGCAGGTATGGCAGGTGGCACAATACCAGATATATCCGCTGCTGAAAAGTTCCTCCCGCATCCCAAGGTGAATCATCCTGAGCATCTTAAGCGGGTCATACTCAGGATACACCCGGTGAATCGGGCAGCCTGCCGAACAGGTTCCGCAGGTGAAGCAGGCATTCAGGTCCTGGGCGATGGGGTGGCTGGCAGCCACTTCAAACCTGAAATTCCGGTCAAGCCGTGATACCAGGATTGATTCCTGCAACGGTTCTGGCGGCATGGTGTCAGTATCTCCTTTTCTCTCATTATCCGGCCCGGCTGAAAGGATTTGGTCCAAGCTGGCGGATGCGCTCAGTCATCTCATGAGCGATCTGGACGAACCGCTGGCCCATGGATGAAGACAGGTTATACATCTCCAATCGCTCGCTGCCCAGGCCGATCTCATCGAGTATTTTTTTCACTGCCTCGACCCGTTTTCTGGCATGGCAGTTTCCCTGGAGAAAGTGGCAGCTTCCTTCCAGACATCCGGCCACAAACACGCCGTCGGCACCATGCTCGAAAGCCTGGATGAGCACCTGCTCACCGGCGTCTCCCGAGCAGGGTACTTCGATGATCCTGATATTGGGAGGATACTGAAGCCTCATCGTACCTGCCAGGTCAGCGGCAGCGTAAGCACAATAGGTGCAGCAGAAGGCCACGATTTTCGGTTCGAATTTTCCATCCGTAATTTGCACGCCGGCTGGCAGGCATCCGGTCATGGCCAGGTAGATATGGTCATTATACCCTTGCAGGCTGATGGCCTGGTTGGGGCATTCATCCACGCAGGTGCCGCAGCCCTGGCAGATCGAGGGATCGATTTCAGTCACCGAATTTTTTACCTTCGGAGCATTGAACAGGCAGAGCCGCATGCAGGTAAGGCAGGCCACGCACCGGTCCGGGTTGACTCTGGCTACCACGCCCTGAGACTCAAGGACGTTTTTGCTCAGGATGCAGGCTGCCCGTCCCGCGGCCGCTTTGGCCTGGATCAGGTTTTCCTCTACGTTTTTCGGCCCATGAGCGACACCGGCCAGAAAAACGCCTTTGGCTGCAAAATCCACCGGACGAAGCTTCAGGTGCGCCTCGAGGAAAAATCCATATTCGTCGAGAGGAACCTTGAAAATCCGGCTGAGCTTCAGGGTATCCTCGCCGGGCAGAACAGCCGCAGCCAGACCGACAATATCCGGTTCGATAACCAGGGGCCGCCTCAGAACATGATCAATGACAATAACCCTCGAGCCCCCCTGCCCGGTTTTTTCAACCACGGGTTTTTGCTCAGCTTCATAGCGGACGAAGGTGACACCCATCATGCGCGCCTGCCGGTATTTATCCTCCAGGAAGCCATAGGTGCGCATGTCGCGGTAGAGTATGAAAATATCCATGTCAGGGTACCTGCCCTTGAGCGCCAGAGCCAGCCTGACCGATGTATTGCAGCATACCCGGCTGCAATAGGGCCGCTCAGGCTCCCGCGAGCCGACGCAGTTAATCAGGACGATGCTCCGGCTTTTTTTCAGCCGCTCATCTTCTTCAGCCAGGGCTTTGTCCAGCTCAAGATAGGTCATGATCCGGTCACTTTCGCCATACCGGTATTCTGCAGGCTGGTATTCCCGGCCTCCGGTAGCCAGGATGATTACACCATGCCTGATCTTCTGGCCATTATCCAGGGTGGTGATGCAGTTGCCCACCCCGCCGCAGCTTTCCACGGGCCCGGTGGAAAGATAGGTCCTGATGAGCGGTTGAGCGCCGACCCTGGCAACCAGATCGTCAACCAGGGCGGGGATATTCTCGCCGTTAAATCCCTGGCGGACCTTTCGGGCCATGCCCCCCAGGGCCTTTGACTTTTCCACCAGATGGACTTCGAAGCCAGATTCTCCGGCCAGGTTCAGGGCGCAGGTCATGCCCGATATGCCGCCGCCGATAACCAGGGCTGCCCTGGTCAGGCCGACCGATGTCTGCCGGATGGGCTCCTGCAGGATGAGTTTGGCCACCTTCATTCTGACCATCTCCGTGGCCTTCTCCGTAGCCTTTTCCGGCAGATCTTTATGCACCCAGGCACACTGATTGCGGATATTGGCCATTTCGCACAGGTACTTGTTCAGGCCGGCTTCCCGGGCAGTCTCCTGAAACAGCGGCCAGTGGGTGGCCGGGCTGCAGGCGGCAATCACCAGGCGGTTCAGGCCGTGTTCTTTTACCGCTTCCCTGATGCCTGCCTGACTGTCCTGCGAGCAGACGTGGGGATACTCCGCCGCATAAACCACCCGGGGAATCCGGCTGGCTGCTTCGACCACTTCCGCTACCCGGACCGCCTGGCTGATATTGGTGCCGCAATGGCAGACGAAAACGCCGATGCGGGGCTTCTCGGCATCCCTGCTCTTTTCCGGAGGAAATATTTTCCCCCTGACCAGACTTCCCCGGGCCGGGGCCAGCCAGCTTCCGGCAGCACCGGCACTGGCCATGGCCTGGGTTACGGTTTCGGAAATGCATTTTGGTCCGGCAAAGGCACCGGCCACAAAGATCCCCGGACGCACAGTCTCCACGCCGGAGGGCGGTGCAGGCTCGCCAAAGCCGTAGCGGTTGAGGTCGATCCCAAGCTTTTGATAAAGCTCCGCAGCTCTGACCGGCGGCCTGAAACCGACAGCGAGAACAACAAGGTCAAATTCTTCAGCCTTGAGGCTGTTTTCTGCCGGGTCAGCGAAGCGGATCAGCAGATTTCTTCGCCCGTCCTGAATTTCGATCACCTCGGAAATGCGCGACCGTACGAACCGCACGCCGTGGAGATCTCTGGCACTCGTATAATATTTCTCCAGCCCTTTGGTATATGCCCGGATATCCATGAAAAATATGACCGTGTCGATGTCAGCCTGGCTGTGCTCTCTGGTCAGGACCGCCTCTTTGATGGCAAACCGGCAGCAGACCGAAGAGCAGTATCCCCGGCCCTCAGAAGTATTGCGCGATCCTGCGCATTGGATCCAGGCTATTCTGGCGGGCTTTTGGCGATCGAACGGCCTGACCAGATCACCATGGAATGGGCCTCCGGCGCTCAGAATCCGCTCGAATTCAAGGCCGGTGAGCACATTGGGAAATCTCCCGTAGCCATAGGAGAGCAGCCCCCGTGGATCGATCAGCTCAAAGCCGGGAGCAAGGATAACCGCACCGGCAGACACGGTAACGATCTCCTCCTTTCGGTCAAGATCGATTGCCCCGGCTGGACAGACCTTCTCACAGGCCCTGCACATTTTGCAGTTCTCCCGGTCAATGGCATAGGAATCGGGAAGTGCCTGGGGGTAAAGCTTGTAAATGGCAGGCCGGAAATCAAGCCCCTGGTTGAACTCATTGGGCACATGGCCGGGGCAGACCTCGGCACATTGCCCGCAGTTTCTGCACGTGGCCGGATCGACGAAGCAGGGCTGACAGTGCAGGGTGAGCTGAAAATTTCCCGGCTCACCCTGGATATCGGTCACTTGTGCGCCGGTATAGATTTTGATGTTCGGATGACGGCCGCACTCGACCAGTTTCGGTGAAAGGATGCACAAAGAGCAGTCATGCGTGGGAAAGGTTTTGTCCAGCATCGGCATGGTGCCGCCGATGGCCGCAGATCGCTCCGCCAGGTAAACGAAATAGCCCGACTCTGCCAGGTCAAGCGAGGCCTGAATACCGGCAATCCCTGCCCCCACTACCATAACCGACCCGGTTTTCCCCTTCGGCTGAGACTCCATACTTGGCTCCATTTGGCTTTTCCTGCCTGATAGTATTCCTTTGAGTATTCTTTTTCGGCTTATGGCCAGGATTATTATTACTCAATACCTGAACAAGGCACGATAGCACATCTAGGGTAGGGCTGCTTTTTTGCCCCACCAAATACCGCACGCGATCTCATGGTCAGTCCTGACTTGGCCGTGGATTTGCCGCGGAGGGTACTGAGAACGAAATGTGCGGCACCCGGTAAGGTATTTTTGAAAAACGCGGACACTTTTGAATTTGGGGAAGCGGACTTTGGAAGGCGGGCGGAAGCCGCTTCCACTATAACTGCATCGGCTAAATACAACTGTCCGCCCCTGAAGCCTGAGGGGGGAGAGGGAGCATGGCTGCCCTCAGAGAGGGCACTGATAACTGACCGCTGACCACTGTTTTACTGACCACTGGCCACTTTTTCCTACAGCAGATTACTGGCCAGTTCAGCCAATTCGGACCGCTCGCCTTTTTCGAGGTTGATGTGGGCATAGATTTTCTGGCCCTGCATTTTCTCGATGAGATGGCTGAGGCCATTGGATTGGGTGTTAAGGTAGGGATGATCGATCTGGAAGATATCACCCGTGAACACGATTTTTGTTCCTTCACCGGCACGGGTGATAATGGTTTTGATTTCATGGGGGGTAAGATTCTGGGCTTCATCCACGATGAAGTAAATTTTCACCAGACTGCGTCCCCGGATATAAGCCAGAGGGGAGATGACGAGTTTTTCATTTTCAAGGAGTTCCTTGATCTGGCTGTGCTTGTGATCTGATTCGGGGAACTGGTTCTGAATCACCCCAAGGTTATCGTAGAGCGGCTGCATGTAGGGATCGAGCTTGGAGTGGATATCGCCGGGCAGGTAGCCGATGTCCCTGTTGCTCAGAGGGATAATCGGCCGGGCGAGAAAGATGCGCTGATAATACCGTTTTTTCTCCAGGGCCGCGGCCAGGGCAAGGAGGGTCTTGCCGGTCCCCGCTTTGCCGGAGATGCTGACCAGTTGCAGATCGGGGTTCATCAGGGCATGCAGGGCAAAGGTTTGCTCTGCATTGCGGGGAGTAATCCCATAGGCAATGGTCTTATCCACCCGCCTGATTTTCTGGGTAAAGGGATCATAGGTTCCCAGGGCTGACTTTTTCCCTGAGCGCAGAATAAGAAATTCATTCGGCTGGAGTGGTTTCTCCGGGGTCAGCTCAGATGCATCGATCTCGAAAGGTTCAGCATGAATCCGGTTAATCAGCTCCTCGGTGACTTTTTCTTCGATCCGGTGTCCGGTATAGAGTGACGAGATATCCTTCACATGGTCTGTGCGGTAATCCTGGGCCAGCAGCCCGATGGACTTGGCCTTCATGCGAAGGTTTACATCTTTCGATACCAGAATGACCTGCTTGGAAGGGTTCTCTTTGGCAACATGATAGGCGATATTTAAAATGTGGTGATCCGGCTTGTTGTTGGTGAAATTGAATGCCAGATCCTGATGGAATTCCTGCTCCAGCTTGATGGAAATGCGGCCGCGATCCGGACCTATTCTGACCCCGCCGTCGAATAGGCTGTCACCGCTGAGCGAATCCAGTGCGCGCACAAATTCGCGGGCATGAAAGTTCAGGGTTTCATTGCCCTTTTTAAACTGGTCAAGTTCCTCCAAAACAGTGATCGGGATAAGGATATCATGTTCCTGGAACTGGTAGATGCAGGTGCTGTCATGAAGAATGACATTGGTATCGAGGATGAAAATTTTTCCCCGGCTGTCCGATTTTCCCTGGTTATCTGGCATAATGGAGATAAATTAGCATAAGAAAGCCTTATCTGCAAGCAATAAATTCAGTGAGTTCTCGATAAGCTTTCCTGCCCGGGCCATGCCAGATGCATACCCGGAGAAAAAAGGGGAACCCGATCTCCCCATGAAAATCAGGTTCCCCGAAAGAGAGCAGGTAATAATGAAAAGTGCTCTCACACTATATTTTCGACTTTGGCAGGGAGCATGATCGGGAATTATTTACTATGATGGTAAAATTTGGATTTGGATTTTCAATTGTGAATCATTTGCCTGCCAGGGGAGGCGAATGGCACTTACCTTAGCGATCCTCGCGCCAAGTCCATGATAGCGGCAACCGGAGGGGGCAGTGCCCCGTCTTTACTCCCTCGCCCCTTCGCTGAATAATTTCAGTATATTATATTTATATTTCCGGCCACCTGCGATAAATAGGACGGTCGATCATACTTAAGTTGTTGTGAAATTATCAGTTGAGGTGTATAATTGTGTTCTGGAGCTGGAAAAAATTTCTCAGAGGATACCTATGCGGTGTATCCTGATAACCTATCCGAAAAGTCCTGAGATATGGCATTGTTGACCATTCAGTTCGCACCATCTGCGACAGGGGCTTTTGGGGTAAGTAATCGTTAAGGTTCAGCATGAGTCAGGAGGAATAGAGAGAGTAATGGGAAATCCAACAAATAAGACAAGAATACCGGACATTCTGCAAAAGTATCAGCAGGAATTATTAATCGACTGGATGAAGGAGCAAACGGCCTCGATCACGCTGAGGCTTGATCTCATCAGTGAATCGGAGCTGCGGCAGCAGTCGTCCGAATTCCTCAACCTCTTGACGAAAGGGGCACGGAGCGGGCAATTGACTGATATTACTGCCCCCGAATGGGATGACATGAGGGCAATGCTGGTCCGTCTGTCGCGTATCAGAGCGGAGCAGGGTTTTACCTCTTCGGAAGCCGCAACCTTTATCTTCTCCCTCAAACAGCCTCTGTTCGCTTACCTGTTCAGGGAGACGGGGCAGGACAGCGAGGCGCTGAAGGCTGAGATATGGCTGGCCACAGTCTTTCTGGACAAAGTGGGACTTTTTGTCACCGAGAAGTATCAGGAGAGCCGTGAGGGGATAATCGCCCGGCAGCGCAAAGAGCTTCTGGAGCTTTCGACACCGGTAGTTAAATTATGGGAGGGTGTTCTGGCCCTGCCGCTGATCGGCACACTTGACAGCGAGCGCACGCAGACAGTCATGGAGAGCCTCCTGAACGTGATTGCCGAGACCGGCTCGGCCATTGCCATCATTGACATCACTGGTGTTCCGACCGTAGACACCCTGGTTGCCCAGTATCTGCTCAAGACCGTGGCCGCAGCCCGGCTGATGGGCACCGAGTGCTTCATCAGCGGCATCCGCCCGCAGATCGCCCAGGCTATCGTTCACCTTGGGGTTGATATCAGCGATGTGACCACCAGGGCGAATCTGGCCGATGCCTTTGCCCTGGCTTTGAAGCGGGTTGGAATCGGTCTGGCGAGAATTCAGTCTCAGCAGGGCCAGTCGTGAGGAAGAAGGAGATTTCCATGGAACGTACCTACGGGAGCAGGATTCCTATCCTGAAAGTCGGTCATCTCCTCCTGGTGAGCATCCAGTTCGATCTGCACGATCAGATGGCCATGGACCTTCAGGCTGACCTGCTGGAGAGCGTCAGAAGAACCGGAGCCCGCGGCGTGCTGCTGGATATTTCAGCCCTGAATGTAGTGGATTCTTTTATCGGCCGGATGGTGGCAAATATCGCCAAGATGTCGAGGATACTTGGCGCCGAGACTGTAGTGGTCGGCATGCGTCCGACAGTAGCCATCACTCTGGTCGAGCTTGGTGTCTCCCTGCAAGGAGTTCATACCGCTCTGAACGTTGAAAAAGGGGTGAACCTCCTCCGGTCCATACTCGATGAGCAGATCAGAGGGGGGCAATGGCAGCCATAAGGAAGCAGGAGACCTTGTCGGTCAGCTCTTCTGAAAGCGTTGTCCGGATACGGCAGGCCGTCCGCGCCTGGGCTATTGAGCTGGGTTTCAGCCTGGTGGACCAGACCAAGATCGTTACAGCCGCCAGCGAACTGGCCCGCAACATCGTGGACTATGCAGGCAGCGGAACCGTGCTGCTGGAAGCCGTCACCGGCGAAACCGGACGGCAGGGACTGCGCCTGACCTTCGAGGACCACGGCCCCGGTATTCCTGATGTTGAGCTGGCCCTGAAGGATGGCTACAGCACGAGGGGAGGTCTTGGCCTGGGTCTTGGCGGCTCCCGGAGGCTGATGAATGAGTTTCAGATCACCTCCCGCGTGGGAGAAGGTACGCGGGTGGTCGTTACCAAGTGGAGGTAAGGCAGGGGGTGGGAGAAATACGAAGGGAGGGGATTATTGAAAAAACATGCTTAGGCAAATAGCCTGGCCGATAATCAACCAGAGTCAGGCCGCTGAAGCGCGGCGGATGGCTGTTGAGATGGCGAAAAATCTAGGCTTCGATGAGACCGTTACCGGAAAGGTAGCGATTGTGGCTACCGAGGCGGCGAGGAACCTGGTCAAGCATGCCGGGAGGGGTGAGCTGATTATCCGGCATCTCGAAGTTGAGAGCATGAAAGGTATTGAAATCATGACCCTGGACAGGGGGCCGGGCATGGCCAATGTCAGCCAGTGCATGGCTGACGGCTATTCCACGTCCGGCAGTCCGGGGATCGGCCTTGGGTCGATCTGCCGCCTTTCCAGCCTGTTCGACATCTATTCCGAACAGGGAACCGGAACAGCCCTGGTGGCACAAATATGGGCAAAGCCCCTGCCCAAAGGCCATCCGCTATCCGGTATCGAGACAGGTGCGATTTGCCTGTCCAAGCCCGGCGAGGACGTCTCCGGCGACAGTTGGGCGCAGGTCTGTCAGCCGGGGAAATGCCTCTTTCTGGTGACCGACGGCCTGGGGCATGGCCCATTGGCAGCCGAAGCTTCTCTGACCGCGCAGAGGGTATTCAGGGCGAATACCCGCCTTGATCCCGGTAGAATACTTGAAGCTATCCATGCCGCCCTCTGGAGCACACGGGGGGCAGCCGTAGTTGTGTCGAGACTGAACCTGGCCCGGCGGATTGTTGTCTTTACCGGAGTGGGGAATATTTCCAGTCAGATTATCACTGCTGAAAAGACCACTCATCTGGCCTCATATAACGGCACCGCAGGAGGAGAAATCAGCAGGATCCGGCAGCTTACCTATCCCTGGCCGGAAGGTGCGGTTCTGATCATGCACTCCGATGGACTGGCTGCCCACTGGAAGCTCAGCCAGCATCCCGGCCTGATACGCAAACACCCCAGCCTGATCGCCGGCATCCTGTACCGGGATTATACCAGGGGGACCGATGATGTTACTGTGCTGGCAGTGAAGGAAAGTGGCCAGTGGTCAGCAAAGAGAGTGATCAATGGCCAGTAGTCAGTAAAAAAGGTTGACATCATGAGCATTACCATTTTCAGCATGGAGATTCATTCAGAGCGCGATGTCGTTCTGGTGCGGCAGCGGGCCGGGCAGATAGCCGGGGCTCTTGGGTTCAGGGACCTGGATCAGACCCACATCTCTGCCGCTGCCTCGGAGATCGCCCGCAATGCCCTGATACATGGGGGAGGAGGCAAGGCTGCATATCTGATCGAAGGCCGGGCGCCGCAGATGTTCCTCATGCGAATCAGTGACCAGGGGCCGGGGATCATCGATGTGCAGGCTGCTCTGGAAGGACGATGTGTGAAAGGAACCGATGAACGATATGTGAAAGGGGCCGAAGGAACCGAAAAGGGGATGGGCATTCTCAGGGCCAGGCGCCTGGTGGAGTATTTCCATATTGAATCAGGCCCTGGCCGGGGAACGATCGTGCTGCTGGGAAATCCCCTGCCGGCGGGTGCGCCGCTCGTGACCGGGGATAACCTGACCAGGATCGCTCTCATCCTGGCGGAGAAGACGCCGGAAGACCCGTTTGCCGCAACTATCCGGCAGCAGCACCGGGAGCTTCTGCGCACGCTGGATGAGCTTCGCCGTCGCCAGGACGAGCTGGCCTGCGTGAATCGCGAACTGGAAGACACCAATCGCGGGATCATGGCCCTGTATGCCGAGCTTGAAGAAAAGGCCGAGCATCTGCGCCGGTCCGATCAACTGAAGTCCCGCTTCCTCTCGGACATGAGTCATGAATTCCGTACCCCGATCAAGTCGATCCTGGCCCTTGGTCAGATTCTGCTCGACCGCACCGACGGGGACCTGACTGGGGAGCAGGAAAAGCAGTTGAACTTTATCATCAAGGCAGCCCAGGGTCTCCTGACCCTGATTAACGATCTTCTGGACCTGGGCAGGATTGAGGCCGGCAAGACCACGCTCAATCTGAATAAATTCGAGGCGGCTGACCTTTTTGGCGGTATACGGGGGATTATACGCCCGCTTTTGGTTAATGAAGCCGTGGACCTTATATTCGAAGATCCCGTGGATATACCTGCGCTTTACACCGATGAAGGCAAGGTTTCCCAGATTTTGAGGAACTTCCTCTCCAATGCCCTTAAATTTACCGAGGCAGGCGAGGTTCGCGTATCGGCAGGCTACAATGACGTGGACAGGAGCGTAACCTTTTCCGTGGCTGATACGGGGATCGGGATTGCATCCGAGGACCAGGAGCGGATTTTCGAGGAATTCATCCAGTTGCCAAATCCTCTTCAGCGAACCAGGGGGACGGGCCTTGGGCTGTCGCTGTCCCGGAAACTGGCTGCGATGCTGGGAGGCACTATCACCCTGAAAAGCCAGCCGGGAAAGGGATCGACCTTTTCCCTCACTATCCCGGCGGTCCATGGGGAACTGGCCCGGCAGATACCCCGGGAAGTGGAGAAACAGCAGCAGCGAATAGATCTGACCCGTTATCCGGTGCTGGTGATTGAAGATGACCCGACAACTCTGTACACATACGAGAAGTTCCTCGCCGGATCAGGTTTTCAGCTCATCCCGGCCACAGGTCTGGCGGAAGCCCGGCAGTCGCTCAAGCAGGTCCGGCCAATGGCCGTCATTCTGGATATTCTGCTGCCGGATGAGTGTGGCTGGTGTTTCCTGGCCGAGTTGAAGGAGAACGAGGCCACCTGGGACATTCCTGTCCTGATAGTCAGTAATGTCAATGATCCGCAAAAAGGGATGGTCCTGGGAGCGGAAGACTATTGTGTCAAGCCGGTACGGCGGCAATGGCTTTTGAACAAGCTCCGGCTCCTGG
Organism: bacterium; assembly: GCA_040755755.1. NCBI lineage: Bacteria > bacterium. The sequence continues at coordinate 237,251 of JBFLZW010000022.1, forward strand.
AGAGCCGGATGCCGATGGATAAGGTTCTGATTATTGACGACCAGGAGATTTCCCGCTACCTGCTGAAAGGTTTGCTGGCTGATACGCGCTACAGGGTTATCGAGGCAACCGGCGGGCAGGAAGGGCTTCGCCTGGCGGCCAGCGAGCAGCCGCAGGTTATTTTCCTCGACCTGATCATGCCGGAAATGGATGGCTTCGAAGTCCTGGACCGGCTGAAAGCTGATCCCGCTACCCGCGATATCCCGGTTATCATTGTCACGGCCAAGGACCTGGAAGAAGAAGACCGCAAGCGCCTGGCTCAGGGGGCATTGGATATTATCTCCAAAGGAGTGCCGCGCAATGAGGCCATTGACCGGATCAGAGAGACCCTGCTGAAGGTCTTGCAGTCGAAGGAGCCAGGTGGTAATACAAGTAGTAATAATGTTTAGGGAGAAAATACATAACGATGACGAAATTAATTTCATCAGACAAGACATCAAACAATTCACCCGATGAGCGGAATGTTGACAAATTCACTATCCTGAACGTCGATGACGATGATGCCGGACGCTATGCCATTGGACGGATCCTGCAAAAGGCCGGGTTTGCGGTCAAGGAGGCGGCAACCGGCAGGCAGGCGCTGGAGATGGCCGGAAAGATTATGCCCGATCTGGTCCTGCTCGATGTCCATCTTCCCGATATCAGCGGATTCGAGGTCTGCAAGATGCTCAAGGCTGATCCAGCCACGGCCCTGATACCGGTCCTCCACCTGTCGGCAACCTATATGGACAGCCATTCCCGAGTGGCAGGTCTGGAAGGGGGGGCGGACGCATACCTGACTCACCCGGTCGAGCCGCCGGTATTGATTGCCACGATCAAAGCCCTTCTCCGGATGCACCAGGCGGAAACGCGGGTGGTGACCGCTGCCCGGAAGTGGCAGATTACCTTCGACACCATCAGCGACGGTGTTTGCCTGCTGGATGAAGAAGGGAAAATCGTTCAGTGCAACCAGGCCATGATAAAGCTGCTGGACAAACCGCCGGATGAGATCACCGGCAAAAAGTGCGGGGAGCTCATCGGGTGCGAGAAGCTCGATTCGGAAGGGGCCTGTTATCAACACCTGCGGGAGACCGGTCGCCGGGAGTCGTTCGACTGGCAATTCCATGACCGGTGGTTCCATATGAGCCTTGATCCGGTCATGGACGAAGCGGGCCTATTCAGCGGCGCTGTCCAGATCATCACCGACATCACCCTGGAAAAGAGGTCTCAGGAGGAGCGCGAGCGGCTGTATAGGCTGCTGGAAGCGGAGCAGAGCCGGCTTGAGGCCGTGGTGCAGCAGATGCCTGCCGGTGTGAGTATTGCAGAGGCCCCCTCGGGAAAGCTCGTGCTCAGCAATGAGCAGGTGGAGAAAATCTGGCGGCACCCTCCCCTGAAATCTGCTTCCATCGAGCAGTACAGCGAGTGGAAAGGGTTTCACCCTGACGGCAGGCCCTATCAGCATGAGGAATGGCCGCTGGCACGTTCCATCCGCACCGGCGAGGTGGTCATGAACGAGGAGATTGCCATCCTTCGCGGTGACGGCTCCTGCGGCACCATAAGCATCAGTTCTGCACCGATCCGGGACCGGGACGGGCAGATAGTGGCCGGAGTAGTGACCATTTCCGATATCACCGAGCGCAGGAAGGTGGAACTGGAACTGGAGCGCTACCACCATCACCTTGAGGAACTGGTGAAGGAGCGAACCAGTGATCTTATGGCAGCCAACGAGAAGCTGCGTCAGGAGATCGAAGAACGCCGCCGGGCAGAAGAGAAACTGCGGGAGTCGGAATTGAAGTATTCGACCGTGGTCGAGCAGGCCAGGGACTGGGTGGTCATCGTCCAGGATGGAGTTTTTCAATTCAGCAACCAGGCCGTAACCTGTCTTACCGGCTATTCTGTGGAAGAGATCCTCGGCAGGCCCCTGCTGGATATCATTGCCCCCGAATACCGGAATCTGGTAGCCGAACGGTATGCTTTGCGCTCGGTCGGTAAAGATGTTCCTTCTCCCTGCGAGGTGAAAATTCAGGCAAAAGATGGTGCGGTCAAAGATGCCGAAATATCTGCCGGAACTATCCAGTATCAGGCCAGGCCTGCCACCGTGATCATTATCCGGGACATCACCGAGCGCAAAAGACTGGAGGAGGAGAGACAAAGGGCTGAGAGACTTGAATCGATCGGGATTCTGGCCGGAGGGATAGCTCACGACTTTAACAATATCCTGACCTCCATTATCGGCAATATCTCGCTGGCGAGAATGTATGCCAAATCTGAGAGCAGAATTCACGGGCTGCTGACCGAAACGGAAAAATCATCCTTTCAGGCCAGAGACCTGACTCAGCAACTGCTTACTTTTTCCAAAGGCGGAGCACCGGTCAAAAAAACCGCTTCGATCCGGGAGCTCCTGCGGGAAGTTTCCACCTTTGCCCTGCGGGGCTCCAGAGTGAAAGCCGAATTCTTCCTGGCCGAAGACCTGTGGCCGGTTGAAGTCGATACCGGACAGATCAGCCAGGTCATCAACAATCTGGTCATCAATGCCAAACAGGCCATGCCCGATGGGGGCATAGTCAGGGTGACGGCCGAAAACGTGACAATGGGGCCGGGGTCAGAAAACGATACGCCCCTGCTGGCGGGCAAGTACATCAGAATATCCGTCGAAGACCAGGGGAGCGGCATACCGGCTGAACACCTGCAGAATATATTCGATCCGTATTTCACGACCAAGGAAAAAGGATCGGGCCTGGGACTGGCCACCAGCTATTCGATTATCAGGAAGCATGACGGATATATCAATGTCAGGTCCAGGCTCGGCGTCGGAACGGTGTTTACCATGTATCTCCCGGCCGTTCCGGAGAAGGCCGCAGCAGTATCAGAAACCCGGACCTTCCCCGCAAGCTTTCGACGCGGCCAGGGGAAGGTTCTGGTTATGGATGATGAAACGACCGTTCGAAACGTTGTCACTCATATGCTCAGATTTCTCGGCTACGAGGCTGAGGCGGCCATTGACGGCAATGAAGCGATTGACCTGTACAAAAAGGCAAGGGAATCAGGACACCCCTTTGATGCAGTGATCATGGACTTGACCGTGCAGGGAGGCATGGGAGGCGAGCAGGCCATCCAAAAAATGCATGAGATCGATCCTGGAGTGCGGGCCATCGTTTCAAGCGGCTACTCCAACGATGCCATTCTGGCTGATTTCCGCCGGGCAGGCTTTTCCGGCATCATCGCCAAGCCATATAAGGTCGAGGAACTGGCCGAAGTGCTGCATCAGGTGATCGGAGGGAAGAAATAATTTGCGAGCAGCGGTTTCCCAGGTTGCCTTTACCGATTATACCACCAGCATCACCAGGGCGATTGACCTGATCGGTGCAGCCGGAAGGCTTCCCTCCTCTGGCCTGATCATCATCAAACTCAACCTCACCAAGGCGAGCAACGCCGCCGGTAACGACCGATGCCAGGGCAGCCGAGGCGGTTTACCGCTATTGCCGCCAGCACTCACCAGCCAGGATCGCCATTGGCGGCCCATACCTTCTTCTGAATTCTGACTCCTGACTCCTCTGGAAAAGTGCAGTTTTTGCTGGAATTCTCCAGACCAGTATACTATAATTTTACCGACAGCCAGTGAAGCTGCTCTGAAATGCCATGAAGTAGAGAACACAACCTGAAGATATCGGGAATCGAAGATATCGGGAATCAAGGTGTTAGGATACTATAAATAAGGAGAAGTAAGCGATGCGGAAGTATATGATTTTTCCACTGTTGCTTTGTTGGTTTGCTTTGTTGGCAAGTGGTTGCGGATCATCCTCAAGTGGCGGGGCGGAATATTTCGATACGGTATTAGTCACGGTAAGCAGTGAACAACCTTCACTTGATTCCGATATTCAGGTATGGATGGACAGTAACAATGATAACATTTGCGACAGGTCCATAATTAAACCTGATTCTATCTCCGTCCAAATCAAGTCTCAGGTATTAAGCAATAAAAATAAGACCTTACCGGCTTCAGACATCAGGATTGAGAGCGTGCGGATCGACTATACACCCGCTGACAGTGGAACTCCCGCTTTAGATTCCCAATTTCTGGCACTTGGTCAGATTATTGAACCTGATGAGGAAGTAAAAATCGACGTAAAGGTCATGAGTCAAGCACAGAAAATAAACTATCCGCTTGCCCGACTTTTGAGGCGTTCTGTTTCAGATATATATAAATATCATACCAAACTTACCTTTAACTGTATAGAAATACTGTCTGACCGGGAGACCGATCTTACAACAAGCCTGAGCATCGATGTAGCTGACTTTGTCAGCGACGAGGAAACCTGTCACTTTTAATGAGACCGCAACAAATTAATTTCACTACCATAATCCTTGACAGTGAGAAAGTATCAGGGTACAACAGAATTAGAACAGAGTGAGCAGGTAGAGAGCAAACAGGTCATATCACCATAATACGGAGGAGGAAATAAATCATGCCGCTCCATGAATTTCACTGCCAGGAATGTGGTATGGACTTTGAGTCACTGGTAAGGGAAAACGAGTCTGTTCAAAAGTGCCCGAAATGCGGCTCTCCCAAGGTAGAAAAGAAAATGTCATTTTTTGAAAACCTTTTCCAGAGAGGGAAGAAATCCTTCGATCAGTGTTCTCCCTTCAGTTGAAAGCCACGAAGATAAGGCGGCAGTTAGCCGCCTCAACATAAGAGCATCCCTTCTATACAATCTGACTGCGGGTTTGAACCACATAAAAAGAGCCGTTGGCATACATTCCTTCGATATCCTGCGGGCATTTCATGATACCTTCGATCTCTTCAGCCACCTGAGCGATCGAATCAAACAAAAAGCGCTGGAAGCCTGTGTCCCAGAATAGCTTTTCCTGATCGTACCGTACCAGGACAGGAGCGGGTTTATTGATAAAATAGCTGTCATACAGCCCGGCCCCCGGAGAGTCGGATAAATCCTCGTCATTGGAATCGGATCGGACGATGCATGATTCACTCCCGCTTTCATCCTGCCGGGAATCGAAGAGGGCTGTCTGTTTCGAGGGGTAGGAGGTAATCATATGCCGGTGTTCTTTTCTGGTCGAAACAACACCCCAGGGTGTCCCCGGTGAATTACCGGCCAGGGTTTCACCGAGCCCGACCACAATCTCGGATAATATCTCGGAGCTGCTGCCGGATATCGGGTTATGGGTATGGATGATAAATGAATAATCAGCAGGAATGGTCTTTTGAACGAGCACCCTCATATGGACCTGGTCACTCGTGATGTTCCGTGCAAGCCGGCTGAGATAGGCCCGTTCATTCCATACCGAGCCCCATACCATTTTGATATGGGAAATAAGGGCCTTCTCCAGTGGCTGTGACCAGCGGCTGACAATTCCCTCCTGCCCGGTGATTTCCTTCTGAATAAACCGGGCAAGATCTGCGGGCACAGTAAGATCGTGGATTACCCCTCGGATGCGGGGCAGGAGATGCGGGTAATTTTCCGGATCAGAGCAAAGCTGTGACGTTAATTCATTGAATACTGATAGTGATTCGGGGTTGCCGTGAAGCGTCTGTTCAAACACTTCATAGGGTATGACAGCCGAAGATGGCACCGTGATGAAACTGGAGAGTTTTTCCCGCAGCCTGGCCAGATTGCCTGACTTGGAACCATTGCCCCTGCCGCCGGTGACTCTGCTGTCTTCCCTGTCTTCCGCAAGAGTGACAGCAATGGCCTTATCCCCTCCGGCAGCAGCCTCACGGCAATGAACCGTGCCGTTTTCGATTGAGACAGTCACTCCTCTGCCCTGACACAGGGTAAGTCTTTCAAATGCATCCCGTTCATAGCAGGTGCACAATATGACCCTGGAGCTCCGGCAGCGGATTGCAATATGGGATAATATATCGACATCACTCAGGGTGAGTATAGCGCTTGCCCAGGGGGGAATCTCCTCGATGCCCTCCACGGTATTCACCAGCATAATCTGGCTATGGTGGTCCGATGATGTACCCTGAATGGAACGCAGCGACTCAGCCACGCCGAGCATTCCGGTCGCGCTCCCCCGGCCCTGACTGATGATTTTCCAGCAGCCGACCTGGGCCGTTCTCCTGACCATGGGAAAGAGGGTATCGATAAGCTTTGACAGGCACAGGGTATTCTGGCTCCGGACCACTTCCTCGGCAAAATGGGTGATAGAGGATTCACCGATAGCACAGGATTCTCCGATTGTCCGGGCTTTGGGCTGGATGAACTCAGAGAGCTCATCCGTATACGAATGAATGATCGACTGGATATAGGTCAGGGCAGCCAGGGCCTGCAATCCCCATTCCCGCGACCATGCATGGCCGTCAGGAACGTATTTTATCCGCCTCCACAATCCGATACAGGAGGCTGTTTTCTCATGGTCGTAGGTTAACTGGACATTCCGGAGGGTCAGCAGGATCAGGTTCACCAGGTCATCGCCGCTCAGGGTGCGAAGGTCAATTCGCTCGATCGATGCCTTGTAGATATTGTCGAGGGCAACATCGATCATGAGCGGATCGCGCGGGCAGTCGCTGCGAAGATAATGCCTTAACCTTTCGCGGCAGTCGATAATCTTTCCCGGCAGCCACCAGGCACCGAAGTTATTCTCGACATCTTCCAGCATGGAGAAAAGCTCCCCATCAAACTGCCACCGTGACACGTGCAGGAGGTAATGAAGATTCTGTGAGCTGCCGTGGATCTGCTTCAATATCCAGAGCAGATGCTTTAAGTCCGGCACCAGTTGCGGCATATACCGGGGCTCATGGGTCAGGGGCCTGGCCATGTTCCGGAGAAAATCTCTCGATATCCTCCCCCGATCCCATAAGATTTGATAAAAAAAGTCTCGTGAATTCGTTTCCTGAAAGGCGATATAGGCTTCACAAATCGTGATATCCTCGGAAGTACAATTGCTGTGCAGCTTCTGATGCCACTGTTCGAGAAACGGATCGTCGATCCCGGGCCGATGCCCCTCCCGTATGCCATGACGCCTCATGATATCCAGAATGAACAGCCGAAGCTCATCTCCATTGCCCCCTCCCCGGGGAATAAAATTGATGATGTTCCGGATAAACACCCGATCGAGTGCCCTGTCTTTTTCAGGCGGGGAGGAGAGCGTACCGGCATAAGCCCTGGCCAGGGACATCGACAGCTCATTTTGCAGGTGAGATATATCCTTGGTCTGATAGTTATGCCTCATGTCCTGCCTGATCTCTTTCAGGGCAAACAGCCTTACATAGGTAAAGACCCAGGCCAGGGCATGAGTGTCAATACCGGGCGTATTGATTATGCCGTGACAAATGCCGTAATGGTCTAACAGGGACCCGGCCCTTGTGCAGAGCCGCCTGATCTGCTCATCCTGAAGTACCTGCCGGTCCTGCATACTATCAGAGGTATTATTCATTATTTGTCCATCCCCCTGGAGTCTTAAGTTTATTGTATAGTTATGATGAAATCGAGCTCTGCACTTAACTGGATTTGGCCGGAACTTCCAGGTGGAAGGGGTCGCATATGAGGATCTGGCCATACCCTTCGCCCCGGTTTTCGCCAATGCCGGACTTTTCAAGATGCTCCAGTGCCTGGAAAACTTTGGGGCTGATGCCGCCGGGAAACGAGAAAACAAATACACTCCCTCTGGCTATGGCCGGAACCGCCTTGTCGGTTGATTTTCCTCTGCTGTACCAGCCTTCCACATACACAGGCCGCGAAAAGGAAATTACTTCCTGGCAGATGGTTGCCTGAAGTGGAAGGTCCTCACCCGCAATCCTGCGGTAAACCCGCTGAAGTTCCTCTCTCAGAAAAGATGAATCGAGTCTGGTTGCAGGCTTCCCGTTCCGGTCTCTGAGAATGATTTCGGACTGAAGGTTCACGGTGATAAGCATATCAGGTTGGTGAACCGAGTATTCCTTCTGCATCTGGCGGTATTTCTGGTTGAGCTTCAAGACCCTTTGCCGCAGGGATAATTCATGGTCCTCGATTTCCCGGACCTTGACCTCAACCCTTCCTGTTTCCTGATTGCCGATTTCTCCAAGGTGAGTGATACTTTCCAGGGAATCCTTGTACAACCCGATCAGGGACGGATCAGCCGGAAGAAAAGAGAATCCGAGAAACCAGGTCCGTTCACTGATAAATTCGATGAACCGGCCCCGCTGATCAGTGGAAGTATCTTTTTCTGTGCGGTTGCGGGCGAAAGTCAATACTGACCCCGGCTGGCAATAGGTCCGGACCGGGATCTCCCGGAAATTGCCGTGGGGTTTGGCATACTCGACCTGATAGGAATCGGCAATTCCATGACAAGTGCTGCAATAGAGGGTTCCCTGCTCGATAAGCCGGTAATATGCATCCCGAATCAGGCTCAGGCTTCGCGATGGACGCCCGCTTTGGGTGGAAGAAGCCAGTACCTGCCGGAATATGACCTGGTTGAGCAGGGTATCGAAGACTCCGTGCTGCTCGTCAAAACTGGTATCCTGCACAAAGCCCGGCTTCCATTTGCAGCTTTTGGCTGTTATTGGCAGCAGCATGGGAAAGGTATAAGCATTCAGATTGGGATAGCAGTTGGGAAAGACTATCTCCATCCCCCATCGATGAGGATCACAGAACAATTGATCGAAGCATCGATTCAGGTAGGACCGGCCCTGGAGTAATTGATCGGTTATCGCGCCCCGCAGGTAAACACCCGGAATGTATCTTCTCGTCTTCAGGACTTTCCCTGATTCCCATTGTTGGTCCTTTAAAATAATGGAAGAATGATTCTTGACCAGCACACCAATCTTTTTCATACACTATACCTTTCCTGAAATAATTTCAATAAATCGTAACTATTTCATTGAACGGTAAACTATATCAGTACAAGGGTAATTTGTAAAGTATTAAATGCTGAATTTATGCCATAACCGGCTTGGAATTTAACTTTTGCAGGTGAATTCAGGTATGATGGGTGTGGATTAATTGCAATCAAGAGATGATGTATCTCCAGATTCAATTGGCATAATTTGACCAAAAAAGGGGCAAGGTCAATAATGACCTTGCCCCTTTTAACTACTTCAGAGACAATATTGATCTATCTGCTCTCCAAAGCCTCGATCCGTGCCTGTAAAGCTTCAATCTGGGCTTGCTTGGCTTCATCCTTCGCTTTAAGCGCTTCGTTCTGTGCTTTCAGTTCCTTGATTGCCTCAATGAGGTAGGCATTAAAGCCGTGCGGAAATTGAAGTGACTTTACCTTTTCACCTCCCTTTGCTAAATCCTTATCTTTCCCAATCGGTTCAACTTCCGAGACCCACTCAGGAAATACTTTTTCTACTTCCTGTGCAATCAGTCCTGCCTGAGCATCACTCTGATTCCCATGCTCTCCGGGGTTGATCCATTCGAAGGTTACACCTTGTAATTTAGTCAACCTATCTAAGGCTCCGGTAAGGTTTTGTACATTCTTTTTCAACCTCGCATCAGAAGAATCTGACCAAGATCCACCGCCAGGTTTGCCAGCGCTTCCATTAACTTCTAATTTGTATCCCGGGCCCGTCGTGCCAATGCCGACATTACCGTTTCCTAAAATTGACATACGCACTGGTGTGCCACCAATCCCTGAGAATCTAATTGGTGCAACTGAGCCGGTATTCCAAGTTGTACCAGCCTGTATCCAGGTATCACCACCAGTATAACTAATGAGCCTCATTTTCGATGTCGAAGCTGCTGTATTATCTATTCTGATCTCAGGGTTAGTGCCTGCCAGATGCAATTTCGCCTCTGGATTCGTCGTCCCAATACCGACGTTGCCGTTTGGCGTAATAACCATATCAACATTTGCGTTTGTTCCGGCGCGAAACTTCAGATCGCTGCTTGTTACATCGGCAGTAGCATCGAGATATACGTCATTATCACTATGCATGGTCAATACTGGTACGGCAGTTCCTGCCGTGCTTTTCCAATACAGATCTTCGGTATTATCCAAAAGAATACCGTCATAATCTCCACCAGAGACATGGAGTTTCTTTTCAGGTAAGCTTGTGCTAACGCCAACGTTGCCAACGCTATTCACCAAAATAGACGGGGCTGCCCCACTCTTCCTGATACTTGCAATCGGTTGCTGGTAGGAAAAAGTAGAACTTGTGAGAGGAGGATTGAAGGCTGTCGAAGTTGTGAGAGAGGTGTTTGAATTAATCCGTTTCACCATCCTTTGTTGTGTACCAACAATGATGATATCGCCAATATGCAGTTGAGTGGTAAAACTCGTGCCAGCTCCTGTAACTGTAGTGCCGCTGCTTGTAAGTGTCCCGGTGCCAGGAGAAGTAGAAGAATTGCCGATAACATCCAGTTTTCTTACCGGATTTGGCGTCCCAATGCCTACATTGTCTGTGCCTGTATGGAGGTATACCCTTGGTGAGGTGCGAAGCCAGCCGCAGGCAGCATCCTTAGAAGTCAGGGAGAAAGTGATAGAGCCGGGAGTGAGAGAATCGGGAATCTCTGATAGTGTTCCATCCTGAGTCAAAAGCGGTCCAAGTGATCCATACGGTAACTCAACTCCCTCCAGCGTGCCTGGCGATTCGCTCTCTCCCGTGGACTCGTATCCAGAGGCGGATGAGCTTACTTGATTCGATGAGCTTATGGGATTAACAATTCCGCTTACCTTCCATTCAGATGGCATTTCGCATTTGATAAAATAGAATGATCCTTCCTGAACAGCGAAATTATTTTCCAGATAGCCACAGATATACCGGCTCCAATTTCCTCCTATCCATCCATCGATCTCCACACAGCCCCCGCCCTGGGCATTGATGTCCTTACACATCCCTTCCACATCCTGAAAAGCTGTAGGACTAACCTCCAGAGAGATCAGATTCCAGCCAGCGCTCAATCTCTTGGTAATAGTGACCGGCTCTTGAGATGGTGCCTCTTCGGCTCGGCAATTACCCCTTATCCCTCCAATTGCCAGAGAAACTGCAACCAAAAACGTCCCCAGCCACCTTACCATAACCTGCTTATTATTCATCTTTACTCTCCTTTCAATGTGGAAAATGTAAATAGCTAATTCAAATACTCCGACCAGTCCCCACTGATCCCCCTGCCAGCCTTAACCTTGGTTTTAGCCTTTATTGCTTTCACCTCCTTTCCGTATTGGTGGGATGGTGTGCTCGTAGGATAGCTCACCTTCAGTGGCCACATATTTACTGGCCACTCAACAGGCTAAGGGGAAAGCAGGGACCTTCATCAGGGGTACATGCGTGGAAGGGATTCGGCTTGAATATGGAAGGCGTGTTATTTTTAAGCGATACCTGCAAGATATACTCAGTGCGCTACGCATCCGCCCCCTGATCCATAGCGTTGCTTAGGTTAATAAATTTCATATTATTTAAAATTTAAGTATATTAATTATAAATATAAAATTTATTAATGTCAATATACTTCTTTATATTTATCTAAATTATGAATTATTGTGAAAAAGGGGTGATATCCAGTGTGTATGACAAAAGGGTATTACCCGAATTTTCTGGGGCGGGGTGTAAACATTGGAAGTTTGTTGAGGGAGAAAGAGCTTGGCCTGAAAGAAAACCTGTCCAGTTCCTGAAACCATAGACAGGGAAAAAGGGGCAAGATCATTATTGATCTTGCCCCTTAACTACTTCAGAGACATATTGCTAGGTTCCTAATGGTATCCAGTATATCGTAGCACCTCCCGTACCTCCTTTCACGGCCTTCCAGTCTCCGGTATTCTCCAGGGGAAATTGAGGTGGCTGATAGGAGAAAGTAGAACTTGTGAGAGGAGGATTAAAGGCTGCCGAAGTTGTGAGAGATATATTTAAGAAGTTCTGTACTACGGGTTCTCCCTGCTGCTTTCCTCATGGCTTATCCCGGCAGCCCCTGCCTGCTGCCCAAGTTGACCGATGGCCCGCTGGAATGATGCCCTGGCCAGGAGATAGTCCCACTGGGCTTCAAGGTGAGAGGCTTCGGCCTGGGCAAGGGTAGTCTGGGTATCGAGAAGGTCGCTCATGGATCCGCTCCCGGCCTCATAGCGCTCGCGGGCCAGCCGCAGGCCCTCCTGAGCGGTCTGGATCAGAGCCTGCGCAGTCTGAATGGCCTCATAGGTTTCCTGAAGCTTCGAATAAGCTGACCACACCTCATCCTGCACTTCCAGGGCAAGCCGCTCGGCTTCGGCTTCTTCCTGTAATGCCCGGGCTCTCGTCCTGGACAGCAGGTGCATGCTTGAGAAGCCGGTAAATATCGGCCAGTCAAGAGTAATTCCCGCCAGCCACTCTTCATCATCGGGGAAGCGGTCCGGGCCGCGCCAGCCATATCCGCCCTCGGCCCTTATCTTGGGGCCAAAAGTGCTGCGGGCTGCCCTGATTTCTCTCCGGGCCGCAGCCACGCGGAAAAGTGCCGCCTTCAGTGCAGGTCTGGTCCGGGTCGCCTGATCGAGAGCATCATAGATATTGATATTGTCCGGTGGATTGATGACTTCGGGCTGGTCGGTAATCTGAAGCCTGGTCTCAACCGGAGAGCCCATAGCGATGTTCAGTTTCCCTTTGGCTATGCGCACCAGATTTTCAGTTTTGACTACGGTCAGTCTGGCCTGGGCAACCTCACCCTGAGCCCGGATCACGTCCACCTTGGGAGCAGCACCGGCCTCCTTCCTCTCTGTAGCCAGGCGAAGGTGGTCCTCGGCCCTGGCCAGGTTCTTCCCTGCAACTGACCTGGCTTCCTGAGCTGATCTGAGGCCATAGTAGGCCTGATGGACCTGCATGATGATGTCCTGGCGCGCCCTTTCCGCATCCTCTTCAAGAGCCCACTGCCCGGCCAGGGCTGCTGTCAGGCGGGCTTTGCGCTCGCCGCTGTCAAAGAGCAGAAGGCGGGCCTTCAACCCGGCAGTCCAATCGTCCGTCGGACCGATGACTTTCGACATCCCAGGCCGGGAGATGCCGCTGGGCAGAAAGGCGTACTTCTGCCACCGGCTGTAGCCGGCATTGAGGCCGATTTCCGGGTAATAAGGTGCGGTCGCCTCTCCCACTTTCTCCCTGGCTGCGGTTACTCCCTCCTGGGCCGCCCGGTTCAGAGGATTCTGAGCAAGGGCGATTTTGATGCATTCAGCCAGCGTCAGAGGGGGAGAAGAGGAGGAGGATGGAGATGGCGAGGACTGAGAGGGATGCGGAGTTGCTGGTTCAGTGGCCTTGGGGGCTGGGGAGGAGGGTAGCGGTTCCTTTGGCCTCGGAGAAGAGGCACATCCTCCGGAAATCGCCATTGCCAGGAAGACGAGAACCGGAAAGACCCTGATTATGGCTTTCAATACGTGGTTACGCATATTAACCTCCTTGAATAACTTCCTGCATAGCTTAATATTGCGGGTAATGCAAAGGCAAAAGCAAAGGACACTTTGCTTTTGCCTTTGTATTTCCTCTTTGCAATTTAACCAGTCCCCTGGAATTCAAGCCAGGGTTTTCTGAAATCTCCGTGATGCCAGCCACAGGATAGTAACTCCCATCACTGCCAGGGCAGCCATTTGAGGCCAGAGGATGTGCCACCCCACTCCTTTCAGGAAGATGCTCCGGATGATCACCAGAAAGTAGCGCATGGGGTTCAGGAGGGTAAGCCACTGAACCGGAACCGGCATGTTGGCGATGGGAAAGACGAATCCTGAAAGCAGCATGGAGGGAAAGAAAAAGAAAAATGTGCTCATCATGGCCTGCTGCTGGGTGCGGCTGACCGTGGAGATAAAAAGACCGACCCCCAGGGTGGTCATGAGATACAGGGCTGTGGCTGCAAGGAGCAGCCAGAGACTTCCCCGGATCGGCACCTTAAACCAGAAGACCCCAAGCAGGGTAATCAGGATCACATCAACGATGCAGACCAGAGCAAAGGGCACGGTTTTTCCGAGGATGAATTCGGTCTGGGTGATCGGGGTGACCATGATCTGCTCCATGGTCCCGATCTCCCGCTCGCGCACCACGGCCATACTGGTCAACAGCAGGCTGACCAGGGTAATGACAAAGGCGATCACACCAGGCACGTAAAAATTGCGGCTTTCAAGGTTCTCGTTGAACCAGGCGCGGGTTTGCAGATCAACCTGATTGAATCCGGGAGCTGCTGAACCGCTGAGCCGATGAGTCCGGCTGATCAGAATCTGCTGAGAAAATTGCCCGGTGATCTTACTGGCATAGTTGAGTATAATACCGGCTGCATTGGAGTCGGTCCCGTCCACGATTATCTGGACCCTGGCCGGTCTTGCGGCCAGAAGGTCCTGCGCAAAGCCCTTGTTCAGACGAATAACGGCCTGCGCCTTCCCGCGGTCGAGCAGTTCCCGTCCCCGGTCTTCCCCGTCGATGTACTCCACAATGTCGAAATACTCCGATTCCACGAACCGGGCTATCAGTTCCCGGCTTACCCTGCTGTGATCGAGGTCATGGATGGCCGTGGTGATATGCTTGACATCGGTTGTCACCGCATAGCTGAGCGCCAGCACCTGGACAATGGGCATGACGAAGATAACCATTCTCATCCTCGGATCACGGAAGATCTGAATAAATTCTTTAATCACCATCTGTCTGATTCGCTCGAACATAGTTACTCCAAAATCACCCCAGCTTCTTTTTAAATTTCAGTCTGGCCAGAATGACTATGCTGATGCCAAAGCCGGTCAGGAGCGCGGCTTCGAGGCCGAGGATCTCAAGCCCCACACCTTTCAGGTAGATTCCCTTGACCAGGGTCACGAAGTATCTGGCAGGAACCAGGCGGGTTATGAATTGCAGCGGGCGCGGCATATTGATAATGGCAAACACGAATCCTGAGAGCAAAAACGCGGGCAGGAGGGTCAGCAGCATGGCCAGTTGGCTGGCCAGGAGCTGGCTCCTGGTCACGATGCTGATCAAAAGTCCCAGGGACAGGGATCCGGCCAGGAAAATAGCGGCCATGCCAAAGAGCAGGGCTGCACTGCCGCGCATCGGCACCCGGAAGACGAATTGCCCCATGAGCACGGCTATGAGCACATCGAGCATGCCGATGCCGAAATAGGGCAGGAATTTGCCCAGGATCAGCTCTCCGGCCCCGACCGGCGTGGAGATCAACTGCTCCATGGTTCCATTCTCCCATTCGCGGGCCACGGTCAGGGAGGTCAGGAGCGCGGCCACGACCATCATGATTACGGCGATCAGGCCGGGAATGATAAAGTTTCTGGATTTCAGGTCAGCATTGAACCAGACCCTGGGCTGAAAATCAACCGGCAGGGAGAGGCTCTGGTGGCCGGAGCGTCTGATCCGGTCAATAGTCACTTTTTGTGAGTATGCCTGGCAGATGGCCGTGGCATAGCCGATAGCGATGGTGGCGGTATTGGAGTTGCTTCCATCGGCGATCAATTGAACCGGGGCCGGCCGGCCTGCTTTGACCTGTCCGGCAAAGTCCGACGGGATGATGAGGGCCAGAACCGACCGGCCTGAATCGATGGCCTCCTCGATTTCCCGGTAACTCTGGACATACTCGTGGAGCGAGAAATAGCGGGAGCCGCTGAACCTGCTCAGGAACTCCCGGCTTTCTCTGGACATGCTCTGGTCCCAGACCGTGGTCGGCACATTGTCCACATCCAGGGTCAGGGCATAGCCGTAAAGGATCAGCATCAGCATGGGAATGGCAATGCCCATGCCAAGGCTTCGCGGATCGCGGATGATGTGGAGAAACTCCTTGCGGGCCATGGCCCACGTTCTCACGGGGCTCATTTTTTCACTTCCTGCTGCGGCTGTTCGGCGCGGTCTCTGGCCTCGATGAGTGAGACAAAGACATCCTCCAGCGAGGGGATGATTTTCTCGATCGACTGGACCCGGAATCCCTGCTGAGCGAGCAGGTGCCGGATAGTCGGCTCCGCTGCTGCCGCATTCTCGACAATTACATGGAGCTCCTGGCCGAACAGGGCCACCTCTTTGATGCCGCTCAGTTTTTCGATTCTGATCATGGCTTCCTGGGGCTGATCGCAGCTCACTTCCAGAATATCCTCGGTCATAAAGGCGGTCTTGAGCTGCAGCGGTGTTCCGAGGGCAATCAGATCGCCCCGGTAGATAAGGCCGACCCGGTCGCAGTATTCAGCTTCATCCAGGTAATGGGTGGTGACAAAGATGGTTATTCCTCTATGGGACAGCTCGTAGATCAGGTTCCAGAAATTGCGGCGGCTGATCGGGTCTACCCCGGATGTCGGCTCGTCGAGGAAGATGACCGGCGGCTCATGGAGAATGGCGCAGCCAAGGGCCAGCCTCTGCTTCCATCCGCCGGAGAGAATGCCTGTCCGGGAATGGCGATGTCCGGCAAGACCCGCCATCTCGATCACCCACTCTTTGCGCTCCTTCTTCTTCTCCGGCGGAAGGCGATAGATGCCGCTGTAGAAATCGATATTTTCCTCCGCAGTCAGGTCCTCGTAGAGTGAAAACTTCTGGCTCATGTACCCGATGCGGGATTTGACCTTTTCCACCTCGGTGCTGATATCGAATCCCGCCACTGTTCCAAAGCCGCCGGTTGGGGCAAGGAGTCCGCAGAGCATGCGGATGGTGGTTGACTTGCCTGCTCCGTTGGGGCCCAGAAAGCCGAAGATTTCACCCCTGGCCACCTCGAAGCTGATCCGGTTGACAGCCACGAAGCTGCCAAACCTCCGCTCAAGATTCCTGACGATGACGGCTTTTTCCTGCCCGCTGCTGGCGTTCATTTCCGGCCTCCGTTCCCGTCATTCAGGACCGAGACGAACACATCCTCAAGGCTTGGCCTGATTGGCCGGATACTGGAGACTTCAAGGCCGGCTCTGGTCAGTATCTGCTCTGTCTGTCTGGCTGTTTTCTCCGGCTCCCTGGTCACCAGGTGAAGGCGGTCGCCGAAAAGGTTGATCGCATCAGCCGCTGCCAGTTGCTCCCGCAGCAGCGATGCAGCCTGGCGCGGCTTCAGGGTGCGGACTTCGAGAATGGTGCCGCTCATCAGCTTCTTGACCTCAGCCGGAGTACCGAGGGCCAGAAGCTTCCCCTGATGAATGAGTCCCAGCCGGTTGCAGCGCTCGGCCTCATCGAGGTAAGCGGTCGAGATAAAGATCGTCACCTTCTCACGGAGCAGTTGATAGAGAATGCGCCAGAAGTCCCGCCGGGAGATAGGGTCCACGCCATTGGTCGGCTCATCGAGGAAAAGCACCCTGGGAGTATGAATCAGGGCGCAGGTCAGGCCGAGCTTTTGCTTCATACCGCCGGAGAGGTTGCCCGCCAGCCGCTTTTTGAAAGGCGTCAGGTTGCTGAAGGCCAGCAGTTGGTCGATCCTTCCCTTCCGCTCCCTGGCGGGCACGGAGTAGATATCGGCATAGAAATTGATATTCTCGATCACCGAAAGGTCTGCATAGAGGCCAAATCTCTGGCTCATATACCCGATCTCCCTCTTGACCGCTTCAGCCTCCCTCACCACATGGTGACCGGATATCCAGGCATCACCCGAAGTCGGCTCCATGATCGAGGTCAAGAGCCGCATGGTCGTGGTTTTCCCGGCACCATCCGGACCGACCAGGCCGAATATCTCCCCTTCAGCCACCGACAGGGTAAGCTGATCAACGGCAGTCAAATCGCCAAATGACCTGGTAAGGGCTGCGGTTGTTATGGCGGCGTCCATTCCCTGAAACCTCATTCATTCATCATAGCCAAAGAGCTTTCGTGTGTTTCGTGTATTTCGTGGTTAATGCCTTTGCTTTTCATTTATCCCTGGCCGGTCAGGATTTGCGCATCCGCAGGCATGCCGGGCTTTAATTCCATATTGGGATTGGGAATATCCACCTTGAGGCGAAAGACCAGCTTGACCCGCTCGGTCTCGGTCTGAACGTTCTTGGGAGTGAACTCCGCCTCCGGGCTGATAAAGGAGATGCGGCCTTCGTATATTTTCCCCGGATAGGTATCCGTGGTCACCTGTACCCTCTGGCCGATCTTCACCCGGCCAAGATCGGTCTCGTTGACATAGGTTCGCAGATATACCTTTTTCAGGTCACCGACCGTAACGACCGGGGTTCCGGGAGTGACCCGCTCTCCCGGCTCGATGGCCTGTGACAGGACAACGCCCGAGAGCGGAGAAATCAGGGTGGTGTAAGCAAGACGGGTCTCGGCCAGGGCCTGGGCTTCCTGAGCCTGCCTGAGGCGGGCGCTGGCCTGATCGATAGTTTCCTTTCGCGGACCTTTTTCCACCAGCGCAAGCCGCTCTCTGGCTTCTTTCAGGGCCTCGCGGGCCTGCTCGATCTGCTCTTTCCGTGGGCCTTCCTGAACGAGCTTTAACTGCTCCTCGCTCTCCTTCAGCCTGGCCCGGGCCGCCTCAAAGGAAGCCTGGGCTGTCTCGTATTCCCGCGCTGAAATAACCTCTTTCCGGTACAGTTTCAGCAATCGTTCATGGTCTTTCTCTGCGCGGTCACTTTCAGCCTTCATCCTCTGCACCGCCGCTTTGGCCGCAGCCACCTCCTGGGGCCTCGACCCTCCGAGCAGTTCATCGAGCCTGGCCTGCGCTCTCCCGACCGCGGCCTTCTCCCGGGCGATTTCTTCAGGTCTCGATCCGGCAACAAGCTCGGCCAAAAGCGCCTGGGCCACCTGGACTTCGGCCTTGCGAAGGGCAACTTCCCGATCGAATTCAGTGCTCTCCAGCCAGGCAACCACCTGACCGGCCCTGACCGTCTCGCCTTCGGAAACCGGACGATCTTCCACCCGGCCAGCAACCATAAAACTCAACTCAGCCTCGGTGACCTCGATGTTGCCTGAGAGACGAATGATATCCGGATCATCCGAAAATCCTCTTTTCCGGTAGTAAGTGTATGCTCCGATAGATGCCATCAGAATAATCAGCAGCGGTATGAGTAACTTTTTCTTATTTTTCATCACCCGAAACCTCTTGTTAAGTAACTGGCCATAAGATTATAAAAACTCAAGGCAAAGACAAAGGCAAAGGCAAAAAAACAAAGGACACCACACCAGACACAGAGAAAAGAAAAGGAAAGAGTAAAACCTCCTGTGTCTCTCTATGCCCTGGGGAGTTATCTTTGAGAAGATTCATGTGTTCCGACGCTCTCACGGAATATCCGCCAGGACTCCTGTGCATGCCGTACGGCCTCGAACCTCCCATTGCTGAGATGCCAGAGAACCCCTGCCTGCTGTACCAGCCCCAGAAACATGATGGAGATTGTTTTGGGATCGATATCCTGACGTATCTGTCCTTCCTGCTGGCCCTGATGGATAATTTCGGCCACATTGTCAAGATAGCTGGTGATAATCTCATACACCCTGGCCTTCCTCTCAGGACGATCGACCGAGAAATCATCGGAGAAAATAAGGCGCGGAATGGCCTGGTTCTTCTGGACTATCTGAATGTGGCGCATCAGCAGGGCCTCAAGACGCCGCAGGGAGTCTTGAGTTTCTTCGCGGACTGCCGTGATATGGGCAAGAAACCTGTCCTGGATAAGGTCAAGCACAGCTTCGAGCAATTCATCCTTGTTCCTGAAGTGGCGGTAAATTGCCGATGGAACAATGCCGACCCGTTCGGCTACTGCGGCTACGTTCAAGTTCCTGAGCCCCTGGCTGACAACCAGTTCCATGGCTGCCTGGGCAATCTGCTCCTGCCTGATTTCAGTATTCAATTTCTCTGTGCTCATAGTATGAAACCTTGAGAAAAGTGGCCAGTGGCCACTCATCAAACAGCGGCATTCGGATACAGCTTCCCTCCAGCAATAACCAGGAATGTCGTACCAAGCAGCAGCACGGCAAAATCCAGTCCCAGCCTGGAGGTAGCGGTGCCGTTAACCAGCATCAATGTCCGCAGGGCGTCCACCTCATAGGTCAGCGGATTGGCTCTGGCTATCACCTGGAGCCAGCGCGGCATCATCGAGATCGGATAGATGGCATTGCTGGCAAAGAACAGGGGCATGGTCAGTACCTGGCCTACGCCCATGAACCGCTCGCGTGTCTTGACCAGGCAGGCGATAATCACGGAAAAAGTGGAAAAAAGCGCTGCCCCCAGAAGCACAATCGCCAGAACGCCCAAAAGTGCCAGGGGATTCCAGTTTATCTTCACTCCCAGCAGCAGAGCCAGGGTGTAGATGACAAACATCTGCAGGAGGCTGCGGATACCGGCAGACAGCGCCTTGCCCAGTACCAGGGCCGGCCGCGGAGTGGGACTTGCAAGGAGCTTGTGGACCAGTCCCAGATCCCGCTCCCAGATAATAGCCACGCCATAAAAAATAGCGATAAACAGCACACTCTGGGCCAGAATACCGGGGGTCATGAAGTCGAGGTAGCGCAGGCCCCCGGTAGGAATGGCCCGGGCACGGGAGAATACCTGTCCGAATAATAACAGCCACAGCGTTGGCTGGACCGCGCGCAGGATGAGCTCAGTGGGATCGTGGCGCAGCTTCCGTACTTCCAGCTCGGCAATGGTAAGGGTTTTTTTCAGGAAGCGGATAATCGACATCAGCGGATTGGCTGCACTGGCCGGGCAGGGCTGGTCAACCGAGCCGCCGTGCAGTGGTCCTTGTTCTTGAGGTTTCACAATAACTCCTTTTTGATTCGGCCTCCACCTCGTCCGCATCGGTATAATGGGCGAATACTTCGTTCAGGGTTGCATCGCCGTTTCCACCGATTGATGCCTTGAGATGGGCTGGCGTGCCGATGGCCACCACTTTGCCAAGGTGCATCACTGCTACCCGGCTGCACAGGGCGTCGGCTTCTTCCAGATAGTGAGTGGTCAGAAAAATGGTAGTGCCGTAATCGGCCATCAGTTGTTCGATATGTTTCCAGACCGCTTTGCGGGCCAGGGGATCAAGGCCCACGGTCGGCTCATCCAGAAAAAGCAGCCGTGGCCGGTGCAGCAGGGACTGGGCTATTTCCATCCGCCTGATCATTCCCCCTGAGTAGGTGCGCACCAGTTTATCGGCAGCCTCGGAAAGCCCCATGAAGGAGAGGGCTTCCCGCACCCGATCTTTTCGCTCTGACCGGGGCAGATCGTAAAGCTTGGCAAAGATCAGAAGGTTCTCGTAGCCGGTCAGGGTGCCATCGGCAGACAGAATCTGCGGCACATACCCGATCATGCGCCGCACATCATGAGCGCGGCAGGCAAGATCGCATCCGGCCACCATGGCCGTGCCCGAAGTCGGCGGCAGCAGGGTAGTCAGCATCTTGATGGCCGTGCTCTTGCCTGCCCCGTTCGGACCAAGCAGTCCAAATACCTCGCCGGATTCCACGCAAATGTTCAAGGCATCAACTGCCGTCATCTGGCCAAAGACGCGGGTAAGATTCCTGGTTTCCAGAACAGCCATTGTTATCTCCATACTATACTGCCCGGCTCCATATTCATTCACTTCGATCTCCGGGCATGGTGAGCCCTGGAGAATCCGGGCAGTGAGCTTGTGAATAAGCATTCACAATATAAACGAGAAAAAAGGTCTTGTCAAGAGGAAAGAAATGCTGAAAAATAGGGGGAGCGGTTGGCCTGTGTACTTGCACATCAACCGGTACACGGCATGAGGAGAGTAAAAATTTTATACCGTCAAGGTTAGAAAGGAGGATTTTGGGTATGGCAATACAGCAATTGACTGAAGGTGTTTATTGGGTTGGAGTTGTAGACTGGGCACTGAGGCATTTTCACGGGCATGAGCTTTCGACGCACCGGGGCTCGACCTATAACGCCTATCTCATTGTCGATCAGAAAGTCGTGCTGGTGGATACCGTATGGGGTCCCTTCCAGGAGCAGTTGATCGAGAACATCAGCCGGATTATCGATCCGGCTAAAATCGACATCATAGTGGCCAATCATGCCGAGGTTGATCATTCGGGAGGACTTCCAGCGGTCGTGCGGCATGCTCCGAATGCCCTGGTCGTGGTCTCACCGCGGGGCGCGGAAAGCATTGAAGGGCACTATCACCAGCCGTGGAATTTCAAGATAGTAAAAACGGGTGACAGAATCAATATCGGCAGCAGCGATCTCGTCTTCATCGAAGCCCCGATGCTTCACTGGCCGGACAGCATGTTCACCTATCTGACCGGCAGGAACGTTCTCATGCCCAATGATGCTTTCGGCCAGCATTATGCGACCGGCTTCCGGTATAACGATGAAGTGGATCAGGAGGAGCTTTTCGAGGAAGCTCTGAAATATTATGCCAATATTCTGACTCCATTCAGCAAGCTGGTCACCAAAAAGATCGACGAGGTTCTGGCCCTGAACCTGCCTGTTGACATCATCGCTCCCAGCCACGGGGTTATCTGGCGCAAGGATCCGGTCCAGATCGTCAGGAAGTACCAGGAGTGGGCTGCCCAGGTTCCCCAAAAGAGTGCGGTCATTCTTTATGACACCATGTGGGAAGGCACCCGGAAAATGGCCGAGGCCATTGGTGAGGGCCTGGCTGATGCGGATGTCCCTTACAAGCTGTTTCATATGGCGGTCACGGACCGCAATGATGTTATCGCCGAAATCTTCAAGACCAGGGCGGTTATCATCGGATCACCGACCCTGAATAACGGCCTTCTGCCAACCATCACCCCCATTCTGGAAGACCTTAAGGGCCTGAAGTTCCAAAACAAGATCGGCGCAGCCTTCGGGACCTATGGCTGGAGCGGAGAGGCGGTTAAACTCATCGAAGAGCACTTGAACCACTGCCGAATTCCGGTGGCTGTCCAGGGCGTACTGGCTAAATGGCAGCCCAAGGAACCTGAGCTGGCTGCCTGCAAAAATCTTGGGCGCACCATGGCCGCTGCCATCAGGGAGGGATGACCGCCTAACCGCAAAGCTCACCAGGGCAGCACGAGGGTATCAGACTGGCAGCTATCCTCCTGGTGAGCTTTGCGGGCTTCCGGTAACCTTTTCCTTGAGTGCCTTTCTTTGAGTGCCTTTCCTTGTGTACTTTTCCTTATTGCGCCATAGCCCCGGAAACCATGAACTAACTTTTCGGGAGTGGAGGACAGCTATCCCCCCATGAGAAAGGCAACGACTACATGTAGGGTGGGGCCGCTTTTTTGTCCCACCAAATACCGCACGCGATCTCTTTGCCGAGCCTATAATATTGTTATCAAAAATCAAAAAAGTATAAAATAATATTGAAATTTAAACTAAACAATAGTAAGTTATACTGTGAAGGGATACGGGTTCCAATAAATGAGGATTACTATAATCCCGATCATTTAAAGAGGTTGTTTACTATCATATTCCATGAGCCTGAAAGACAGGGTATTGATGATTGTAAGACTATACGGGACGTACGTAAATGCTACTTCGAAATAACATTGAATTTCATGGGATTTCTCCATGACAGGAAAAATAAAGACTGGCTGGCAGCAGAATTCTATCGGAGTTTGGCCAATGATTATCTCGTTCATGTTACCCCAAAAACGGAAAAAAGCCCGGGGAAGCATTTATCTTTTCAAAAGATAAAATTGACGAGATGATTGTCAGAACCTGTACAAGTTTATTGATGGATTTGTTCTGGTCAACGACAGTCACCCTCTGAATCGAAAAGAAGCATTTGTCTCGACTGATTGACAGACACTTTTGGCATAGCCGCTAAGATGCTATGAGCTGGTACATTTGCCAGTTCTTTCGGTTCGATCTTATGAAGTCCGCCTCCATAAACACGCCCCTTGCTCATTAATATATCGGGTGAGATTTCGTTGAGGGCCTTCCATACAGCTTTGAATAGTTCCAGGTTGCTCCCAAGCTCTTTTGCGAGCATTGGCTTTGGATATAACATGAGATACACATTGAGTACGGTAGCCTTAGAATGATTCAGAATAAAACGGAATGGATTACCGTTTTTTACTGATTGGCGACCCATATAGGTACAGAGAAAGGGTGCGGGAGGGCGGTTTTCTTGAGAGAACCAGGGATACCTATGCCTGCATAAGTAGCGATTATGAATACCTTTCTCTCTGCCGATTTGCAGGTATTCCCATAATGATGGGTAGTTTGCCTTTATATCGCTTTCTGGCCGATTGCAAGCCAATAAGAATAGTTGCTGAGCAGGGACAGGATCCCCATCGTCATCAGCTTCAATTTCATCCGTTAATAAATATCGGGGACCGGGTAATACCGGTATAAGAAACTCTGATGGTAGTTTATACTTCAAGGTCTGCTCTCGGGTAAGTACGAAGAACTTGTTTGCCCCTGTAGCTAAACCGCGTTTAATTGTAAACAAATCCGATAATCTGATCTGAGGAGAAACAGTTTTTACAGGAGAGGTAAAAAACGCATTAGTGCAACCAGGTGTTTTGGGGAAGTCAGTCCACTTTTTTGATTGATTAAGTGCTTTCAGTGGAATACGATGAGATATCTCCGGCTTTGCGAGCGTACCACCATAGCTAAAATCAACCACATGCTCCGCAGGTGCTTTTCCTTTTCTATACCAGATTACGGATGAGGATACATATGCATCTTGAAATTGTACATCGTCAGGATTAAAGCAATGAATCTGCAGGAGGGTTACTTGCGATGAGAGATATTGTTTAATCTGGCTCCCATAATTGACATCCATAAACTCGCTTGGGATCAACCATCCGGCCAGACCACTATTTGCCAGCCAGTTATGCGAAATTAAAATGAAGTAGCAGTATAGCCCAGCCAAGCCACTCATTTTCAAACCAGTTATCTGCTTACTGACCATCTGTAATCGTAATTTTTCATCGATAGGCAAGTGATGATGCCGCACATAGGGAGGATTACAGATAAGCAGGTTGGCTCTCCTATCATCCGAATCCGGTGCTTTTACCCTGGTAAAGTCTCCTATGTTGAGCTGTAATGGTGTATCAGCCCAGAGCCTTGCCGCCTCCTGCCCATAGTGGAGGTCAATTTCATAACCCCAGGCTTGAGCTATCTGTGATAACGGCCATGAGCGTAATAAAGCAGCATAAAACGAGCCTGTGCCAAAAGCAGGGTCAAGAAAACGGATTTGCTGATGTGGGGGCATCATTGTTTTGGCATATTCCAGTATATCTGTTGCCAGTATTGTTGGAGTGGCAAATTGACCTAGTTTGTTCCGTTCAGTCTGTGTTCTTTTGGAATCCAATTGATATTGAGCTGCAATCCGCTGCTTTTCAATGGGATCGTCTACGAAAGGAATTTCATTGGTTATGGCCATAACTTATATTCCCATTTCCGCCAGGTCATCGATATAGTATACTACGCTGTGTTAAGTTTATTCAATCTTTTCTTCATGATCAAGATGAGGTACGAAAATCTGAAAGTATGAGGCTATCTTTCATGTCCACCCTAATCTCTTTGTGCTTTTCCTGCTCTTTTTTTCTTTGTACTTCAGCCATCTTTATGATAAATTTATTAAATTGACCTAAAAAGCAAAGTTTCACCCTTTTTCGCTCCACAGGAAGGAATAAAAAAGCTATGCCGAAAATCAAGGATCTGATCCGGGTACCTGAAATCAGGACCGTGATCAGGCTGTCGGATGTTTATGATCAGGATCTTCGAAGGTCCATATTTCAAAATTTTGTCCTGACCAGGGAAGCGGCGGATATTCTCCAGAGCCTCCTGGCCTCGGTCCGGCAGGGGAGGGGGGAAGGGGCTTTTATTCAGGGCCACTTCGGTTCGGGGAAATCTCACCTGCTCAGCATCCTGAGCCTGCTGTTTCAGGAAAGCGATGCCTGGCTGCCCATCCTGGAGCAGAAGGCGGCTTTTCAGGAATACGCCGAGGCGCTGAGGAAAGAGCGCTATCTGGTGCTCGATATCTCGCTGGTGGCCAGCCGCACCACGGAGTCTCTGGAGGAGATCGTGCTCCGCCACCTCGATCGCAGGATTCATGGCCTGTTCGGCGAGAACCTGACCTTTCACGATCCGCAGAAGTTTGTGGCTGACATGAAGCTTTTGATCTCGCAGCACTACAGCAGCGAGTGGGAGGAATTCAGCCGGAAAAAAGGCGTCTCGCTTACAGACATTTCTCCTGATCTTCCGGAATCCGTAGCCCTGATTCACCGCTTTCTGGCCAGGATCAATCTGCCCTATCACCTGCGGTTCCACCGCCTCGAGGCTTTCAATCGTCTGGGGAAGCTTTTTGAGCAGCACCGTATTTGCGGTCTGATCATTCTCCTGGACGAGTTATCCGAATTCCTCAACTCCAAAAAGGAAGAGCCGGGTTTTCATGAAGATATCCGCTTCCTGCAATTTCTGGCCGAGGGGCTTCCCGCTGCCGCCGATGTTCCTGCCCTGTACCCGATCTGGGTAGTGGGCACGGTTCAGGAATACATCGAAGATACGGCCCAACTGCCCCAGGATCTGTTCAACAAGATCAGGGACCGCTATCCCCTTCGCCTCTCTCTGACCGGCACTCACATCGAGGAGCTCATCAGCAGCAGGCTGATCCAGAAAAATCCGGGAAGTCAGGAAGTTATCAGCGCTCTCTATCAGGAATACAAGCAGGCCTTCACCACCCTGCCCATTAGTGCAGAGCGCTTCCTGCGGCTCTATCCGGTGCATCCGGCAACCATCGATCTTCTGGACGATCTCAAGTCCCTGTTCTCCCAGCAGCGCGGAGTGGTGGACTTCATCTACCATCAGGTCAGGGGCGGTCCTGCCGCTTCCCAGCCCGGTATTCTGGAGGAGGAGGCGGATTTTCTGCTCACTGCGGACAGGATATTCGATCACTTCCTGCCCCGCATCCAGGGACGGGTGGAAACAAACCCCTACGTCAGAACGGTCTTCAAGTACTACACCAACGAGATGGCCAGGATCCTGCCGGATGAAGAGCAGCAGGCCATTGGTTTTCGCCTCATCAAGATCCTGATCCTTCTGGCCATCTGTCCGGTGAAAAAAAAGTATACTGCATATCAGCTTGCCGAAACCCTGCTTCACAAGGTGACCGGCCTTGAGTCTTCCATAAACTATGAATATATCCGGGAGATACTCGATCAGCTCTATCAGAAGGGCGCTTACCTGAAGCTGGTGGACAAGGGGGCGACACCGGCAGAGGATGTTCTGGCCATAGACCTTGAGGCGGATTTTCAACTGGTGGTAGCCAATAAGATCGAGAGCATGAAGCAGAGTGTAACCAGGGAGGATGCCCGCATCTTCTACCACCTTGGCCAGTCGGTGGATCTGATCCATCTGCCCCTGAGCCGTTTCATCAGCCAGGAAAGCTGGCCGCAGACCTTCAAGTGGCAGAACACCGGCCGTGAGGGCCGTATTGCCCTTGCCCGGCTCGATGAATTTCCACGGGAGGAGTTTCAGGATATCCTTCGGGCGCTTCAGCAGACCGAGCTTGATTTTGCCCTCCTGATCGGTCCGAGCCTTGGTTCGGAAACTCAGCGGGAGGCGGTTTTCGAGCATCTGGCACCGATCATCCCGCCAGCCCTCAAGCCCGTGGTTTTCTTCTGGCTGCCCGCCGAGGTCGGGGACAGGGAATTCATGCGGCTTGCTCTGTGCCATCAACTGCTGCGGGACAAATATTCCTCCGACCACACCGAGCTGGGGAGGCAGATTCATCAATACCTCGAAGGACAGGTCGAGGCCAATCAGAGCAGGATCAAAGAGGAATTCACCCGCGCCTATTTCAGCGGAACGATTGTCGATGGCTATCTCAAGCCGGTCGTGGACCTTGGCTCCCTTGGCACCCTCGCCTTCACCCGGCTTCTCGACACCCTGATCGCCCAGGGCCTGAACAGCCGGTTCCCCCGGCACAAGTCGATCGCTCCGGGTCTTGAGTATGTTCAGCGGGGGATTATTCAAGAGGCCATCGACACCTTTCTGACCAGGGGGGAGATCATCTTCGGCTATCAGGAGCAGCAGGGAGTCCGTGCCCTGATCGAGGGTTTTCTGCGGCCTATGGACCTTGCGGTACGCACCACCAGCGGCTTTCGCCTGCGCCTGGATTCCCGGAAAAACGCTCTCATCGCCCATGTTCTCTCCCTCATCCAGAGCGATCAGGAGCCGTTTGACCGGCTCTACTGGCTGCTGCGAAAAGGTGAGTGGGGCCTGACCCGTCTTCAGTTCGAGCTTCTTTCGCTCTCCCTGATCTTCGGAGGGCTTCTGACACCTTACAGTGGCCAGAAGCGAAAGCCGCTCGATCAGGTTACCATCTACAATCTGGACAAGATTACCGCCGTGGGCAAGGGCGAGTTGATTCAGCCGGAACTGCAGTCCCTGCTGCCGGAGCTTCCCTTTTTACCCAAAAAGCTCCAGGGAGAATATTCCCTGCCTCTCCAGGAGGAAACCTGGGATTTTTTGCGCAAATTCAAGGAAGAGGAAGAGGAAAACATCCTGATCGCCTCATCCCGGCTGTCCAGACTGGAGAATGGCCGCGAGTTTTCCGGCCTTGGCCGTGAGGGGCTCGATCGGGCCCGGAAGGTTCTTGGCGGTGTAGCCAGGCTGTGGGCAAACCTCGACCCCGGATTTTCCGCCAGGCAGGGGCTTTCGCAGTTCCTCGACCAGTACCGCAAGTCGCCGGAGCATGGGCAGGACTATAAATTATGGTCCGGTCTGCAAACCATTCTGTTGAAGAAATATGACCGTCTGGTGTTCATCTATCACTATGTCACCCATCCGGGGCTGGCAGTTCCCGAAGATCAGCCTGATCTTTCCACCCTGCACCGGGAGATCCTGGACCTTCTGGCCAATACCTATCTTTTCTTTTCCGAGAGCTGCTTTGCGGACCTTGAGGCCGGATTCGACCGCTTCTGCGAAAAGTACCGGCTGGCCTACCAGAAGGGACACCAGGATTTTTCTTTACCCGGCCTGTTTGCGCCCTACGAGGAGATCAGGTGCTGTCGTCACTATAGCATTCTGAAGCGGCTTTCCCGGATCAGCTTCATCTCGGTCAAAGACGACCCCGGCAGGGTTGACCGGATCCTGGCTGCTGTCTTGAGCCGGCGATGCGCACGCGATCCCCACGATCAGCTTGAGACAACTCCTGTCTGCTCCTGCGGCTACAGGCTTGGCCAGCGGCCTGATTTACCCCCGGTGACCGAGATCGGGTCATTGCTGGAGCAAGGCATCAGCCAGTACCTCGAAGCCTTTCAGGAGGAGGGATACCGGCAGCGGATCATCCCCTATACCCTGACCCTGGAAGAGATCGGACGGCGGGCCGAAGCGGAACAAATCCGGCAATTACTGGACCTTGGCCGGGAGAATAGCGGACCACGGGGAGTCGCCGGACTCCTTGACCGCCTGGATGAGCTTCTTTCAGATCAGGTCATCGAAGCCCTGAATGAAGCCTTCCTCGGCAAGGTAAGCGTAGTCCGCCGCAACCTTGATCAGTTGTACGAAAACCTGATCGACCGCCAGTTCCCGCTGGAAAAGCTGCAAGACCTTTTCCGGGAGTGGATCATGGGAGGCGAACGGCTGGAGGGGCAGACATACATCAGGATCACCGGGAGCAGGGGAGGGGATTTATAGCCATGATTAACGAAAAATTACTCCAAGGTGATCAGGCTTTGGCTGAAAATGGTCAGAAGGCTGGTGGCTGCATTTTCACCGGAGCGGATTTATCTTTTCGGCTCGCGGGCACGCGAAGAACAAAGGACTGACAGTGATTATGATCTCATGATGATTATCCCGGCATCCTCTCTGCCCAGGTATCAATGAGAGCAAAAAGCTTTCCGGGCACTGTGCGGCCCTGGTGTTTCCAAGGAAGTGATTGTGCTCACCCGAAATGAATCTGACTCCAGGCGCTCTGTTGTTTGTTCGCTTCCGGCTACTGTCGAGCGGGAAAGGTACCTATGAGTTAAATCAATAGGTTTCTCCAATACACCATAAGGTGACAGAAAAACCTATCCATTACAAGGCCCTTCCAGGGCCAATAAACATGCCACCGCCTCTGGCGGTGGTAGTTGACTGATTTGCTGTTCTATTGACAGCAAGAATAAATTAATATACAATAAAGAGCTTTTTTACAGGTGAAAATTGCCAGGAGCCTGGGCATATCAAATGTTCCTCATCCCTGCAGCAATTTCGGATGTTCCCCATGTCCCTTTTCTCAATGAGGAGGGTGAAAATAACCATCACCCCCACCCAGCCTCCCCCCTCAAGGGGGAAGAGAATAGTGGATGCTCCCATACAAGATGGGGAACATCTGGGCAATTTTCCCTTGCTTGGTGTTATGGCATAAATGTGCTATAATATATTGGCATAAATGCCGTTTCAGCCCACGGTAAATTTACCATTCAGCTCCTGATTAATCCTGATTAAGAGGAGCAAAGCGGCTATCACCAGAAAATATTATTCCAATCCAAACAAGAAAGGCTCAACAAAGGAAGGATTAAAAATGGAAGAACAACAGGAAAGAGAAATACCGAAGGGAAGATGCTTCTTCTGTAATTCTGCCTTCAGCAAGACAGAGATGACCAGACACTTATCCTCGTGCAAGGCAAGGGCAGCTTCCGAAATGGCAGTCCAGAAGAACAAAAAGGCAAGCAAGAACAAAAGCTTTCATCTTCTGGTGGAAGGACGCTACCAGCCTGAATACTGGATGCATCTGGAGGTAAAAACCAAGGCTACTCTCGATGATCTGGATGAATTCCTCCGGGATATCTGGCTTGAGTGCTGCGGGCACATGAGCGCTTTCACCATCGAAGGGCGAACCTTCGTCTCAGGGCCTGACCGGGACAGCGGCGAAGAGGGATTCGATATCGAGCTGGGCAGCATTCTCAGCCCCAAGATGAAATTTTACCACGAGTATGACTTCGGCACCACCACGGACCTTTCGCTGAGAGTCCTGTCGGAGCGGGAAAGCAGCCCTGGCGACTGGCCTGTTCGACTGCTGGCGAGGAATGAAGCCCCTCAGATAAACTGTGAGGTATGTGGAAAACCGGCTACCGTGGTGTGCAGTCAGTGTATCGACGAGGGTGAGGGGTGGCTGTGCAGCGAGTGTGCCGAAGACCATGAATGTGGTGAGGAGATGCTCCTGCCGGTGGTTAATTCGCCGCGAGTCGGAATGTGCGGCTATACCGGAAACGGAGATGACGAGGAAGATCTGGACTGGGAAGATGAAGATGAAGATGAAGACTTCTTCGATGAGGAAGAGGATTACGGCGAGAACGGCGAGGATGACGAGGACATATTCGGCGACGATCTGATATTCGAGGAAGAAGAGGAAGACGAAGAGGATATGTTCGAGGACGATGAAGAAGAGTGATCCCCCGGCCATGTCCTCGCAAAGAGGCGGAAATCGCCTTGTGTCCGGAGAGACGCCAAAGACCCTGCCATCGGCCAGGCTGAAAGTCCTTTTGATCGTCACACCCCTGGTCACCGGTGCGGCGGTGATGATGATCGAGCTTCTTGGCACACGGATCATCAGCCCGTATTTTGGGGTCAGTCTGTATGTCTGGACCTCGCTGATTACCGTGACCCTGGTAGCCCTGGCTGGCGGCTACTGGTGTGGCGGTCATATAGCTGACAGAAAAAAGAAGGCTGGCTTTTTGTACCTGCTGATTTCCCTGGCCGGATTTTTTCTGCTCTTCATTCCCGGACTGAAGAAAACCTTTCTGGTCCTCTCCTCCCATCTTGGGCTGAGAGTGGGCAGCCTGGCAGGTTCGTTTCTGCTGTTTTTTCTTCCGCTCTTTCTCCTTGGAGCTGTAACTCCTTACCTGGTCAGGCTTTATGCTCATGATCTCGGGCATATCGGCAAGGTTGTCGGCCATCTTTACGCCATCTCCACGGCCGGCAGTTTCGCGGGCACGGTTTTGACCGGCTTTGTGCTTATTCCCCATTTTAAAAACGAATCGATTCTGCTCCTTGTCTCAGCCACGCTTTTGGCTCTTCCCCTGGCTTACTGGCTCTTTTTCCGGGAAAAAAAAGGGGCCAGCGGCCTGCTGCCCGTAATTCTGGCAGCCCTTGCTGTCCCCATAGTGCTGAGCAGGCTTCATGCCGGACCGCAGGGTGATCAGGTAATCAACCAGACCCGGTTTCATATCGTAGCGGAGGAGAACTCCGCCTATGGCCAGATCAAGGTGATCGATGCCAATGACCGCTTCAGGATCCTGGTCCTGGATGGTCTCACCCAGAATGCCATCGACCTTTCGAGCGGCCTCTCCGTCCATGCATATACCTATGCCTTGCAGCTTATTGCCAGGTCTTACAACCCCGGCGGAAGGACAGCCCTGGCCATCGGTCTTGGAGCGGGAACTGTCCCTTCCGAGCTTCGCAGGGATAATTTTGTGGTCGATTGCGTCGAGATCAATCCGGTCATGGCCAGAGTGTCGGAAAAGTATTTCGGCTTTAACCCCGCTGGCCTTAATCTGGAAATTCAGGATGCCAGATACTTTGTCAGAAACTGCCGCAAGAAATACGACCTGATTTTTCTCGATGCTTTCAACGGGGATTCCGTTCCTGAGCATCTCCTGACCCTGGAAATGTTTCAAGACCTCAAGCGGCTCCTCAATCCCGGCGGAGTCCTGAGCATCAACTTTTTCGGCTCCCTGGCCCCCGAACATTCGTTCGGCACCTGTTCTCTGGCCAGGACTCTGCAGCAGGTCTTCGTCCAGGTGGTTGCCTTTACCAATCTGTCGGCGGACCAGATCGGGGGCAACATTTATTTCCTGGCTGCCGATGAGCACAAAGACCCCGGTCGGCTGATCGAGATTGACCGCAACCGCTGTTTCTATCCTCTCTATGATGAGCTGAGCAGCCTGGGGGAACACAAAATCGACATCAAGGCAGATTCGGGCATCATCCTTACGGATGCCTACAATCCAATCTCTTTCTATGATGCCGGCACCAGGGAAAAAGTCAGGGAAGGGATGCAGTCGCTGCTCGGAAAATTGCTGCTGTAGGCGGCTGACAAGCTTCTTCGTCACACCCCCACCCCCTACTTCCGCTCCTCCTCTGGGCTTACCTCTGTGTCTTGAGTGGTATCCTTATGTCTTTGTCTTTTGTCTTTGTCTTTTTGTAGTATACGCAAGGAAATTTATTCCGAGAGTTATGTCATGAGGATATAGAATGCAGAGTAAGGAGGATTACCTAGTATGGAACGATTCATAGAACGGATTGAGGAATTGCTTGGTGATGAAACATCGCTTTTGACCTATTCATGCCGGGGGATTTCAAGAGACAGGCTTCATTTGCCCGGCCCTGATTTTATCGAGCGGGTGCTGGTGCCGACTGACCGGCCGGTTGCCACGCTCCGGAATCTTCGGTGGATGTTCAACACCGGACGTCTGGCTGGTACAGGGTATCTATCCATCCTTCCCGTTGACCAGGGTATCGAGCATTCGGCAGGTTCTGCCTTTGCTCCCAATCCGGATTATTTTGATCCGGAAAATATCGTCAGGCTGGCCATTGAGGGAGGATGCAACGCTGTTGCCTCAACCTGTGGGGTACTGGGTGCCGTAGCCCGCAAATATGCCCATAAGATCCCTTTCATTCTCAAACTCAATCACAATGAGCTGCTGTCATATCCAAACACCTATGATCAGGTGGAGTTTGCCAGTGTAGACAAAGCCTTTGAGATGGGTGCGGTAGGAGTCGGGGCCACTATCTACTTCGGTTCGCCGGAATCGAGGCGGCAGATCGTTGAAATTGCCCGGGTGTTCGAGCAGGCCCATGAACTTGGGATGTTCACCGTGCTGTGGTGCTATCTGCGCAATTCGGCCTTCAAACAGGACAAGGATTACCATAATTCCGCGGATCTGACCGGGCAGGCGAATCACCTGGGCGTGACCATTCAGGCTGACATCGTTAAGCAAAAGCAGCCGGAAAACAATGGCGGCTATCCAGCTCTGAAGTTTGGAAAGACGGATAAGAGGGTCTATTCGGAGCTGGTGCCGGACCATCCCATTGAATGGACCCGCTATCAGGTGGCCAATTGCTATATGGGACGGTCAGGGCTGATCAACTCAGGCGGCGAATCGCTCGGCAAGGGTGATCTTGGCCAGGCCGTGCGCACGGCAGTAATCAATAAGCGGGCGGGCGGTACAGGGCTGATTACCGGGCGAAAAGCTTTCCAGAAGCCGTTGAAGGAAGGAATTGCCCTGCTGAATGCGGTCCAGGATGTTTACCTGGCAAAGGAGGTGACGATTGCCTGAGCGCACCACGGCACCAGGAATGGGCTGCCCGTCAGGGAGATGGATGGCAAAATGGTGTCTGGCGGGGCCTGTGAGCCCCACTTTAAAACCCGTAGAGGGGGTAGATCAGGGGTACGAGCAGCAAGGTCAGGATAACGGTCAAAACGACCAGGGGGAAGCCAAGGCGTACATAGTCACGGCCGCTATAGCCGCCAGGCCCCATGACCAGCAGATTGACCGGATGTGAGAAGGTGGTGAGAAAAGAGGCAGAGGTAGCAATGGCCACAGTCATGGCAAAGGCACGCGGGTCAGCTCCGACGTGCAGCCCGGCACTAATGGCAATGGGGCCGATTATCAAGGGGATAGCAGCACCGCCAGGGATAAACTGAGTAAGCACGACCGTAAGTCCGCAAAAACCAGCCAGCAGAGCAAACGGCCCGAATCGGCCCAGGGTGTCTGTGAGGAGCCTGGCCATAAGGTGAGCGGCGCCTGTTTTATTGAGAGCGGCCCCTGCGGGCAGCATTCCACCGACGAGCACAATGGAGCGCCAGTCAATGGCTTCATAGGCATCATCCATAGTGATCTGGCGGGTCAAAATTAGCAGCGTGGCACCAATAAAGAGTGTCTCGGCCACCGGGAGCCACTGCGTGGCGGCACAGGCAAGCGCAGCCGCAATAATCACCAGGGCAACCCAGGACTTTCCAAGAGGCGGTTGTTTATCCTCTTTCCTGCCCAGGACGATTAAATCATGGTCAGTTTTAAGCTGGTTAAGACGCGCATGCGTACCCTGGAGAAGCAAGGCATCGCCAAACTGCAAGGGCAGCTCTTTGATGCCCTGGCGGATTGGCTGTCCATTGCGCCAGATAGCGAGTACACTTAAGCCATAGCGCTGGCGAAACAGTATCTGGCGCAGGGTCTTATGGGCCAGTGACGATCGCGGAGTGATGATGGCCTCGACCAGGCCAACCTTTTTCGGCATTAACCTCTCACGCTGGCCATCATCGCCTGACTCTGCTTCCAGCCCCAGGGCCGTGAGCTTTGCTGCCGGACAGGAGGGGGTGAAAAGAAGGCGGTCATGCACGGCCAGTTGTTCTTTCGATCCAGGCGTGAAGATTACCTGACCGCTGCTGCGGTAGATGGCCACGATATTTATATCCAAAACCTTGCGCAAGCCGCTGGAAGCCAGCGTAGAGCCAACCAGGGGCGAGTCAGGCAGAACGGAGGCCATATGAAATTCACCTTGAAGCCCATAAAGCTCAGCCAATGGTATAAATTGGCCCTTCTCCTCCGGGGGCAGGAACATTTCAGATGAGGCGGGAAGTAATCGCGGGGTCAGCCAGATCATGACTGCCAGACCGACGACAGCGACAGGGCCGCCGACAGGGAGAAAATCGAGGAGCCCGAAAGCAGGCAGGCCATGATTTCTGAGTATGGATGACATTACGATATTGGAGGTCGTCAGCAGGGTGGCCATGCCTGCCAGTTGCGTGGCAAAAGCCATAGGCAGCAGCAATCTTTTTGGGCTGGCTGATACCCTGCGCATGGCGGAGATACCGGCGGGCATCAGCACAGCGGCAGCAGCAATATTATTCATGAAGAGGGAGAGGAAAGCAGCGCTCAGGGAGATGGAAAACAATAAGGATCTTTCACTGTGGCCGGTTATCCGCACCAGGAAGGCACTCAGGATTTCACCAAGACCTGTTTGCCTGATGGTTTCTGTAATAACGAAAGCGGCCAGGAGCACAATAACCGCTGAGCTGGTGAATCCACTGAATACCTCCCCCCAACTGATGACTCCGGTGATAGAGAGAGCTATCGGCACCAGCAGGGCCACCAGGTCAGGGCGCAGCCAGCCGCCGATGAACAAGACAGAGGCTGCCAGCATTATACTGAGGACGAGAACCATAGGCTCACTGGGCAATACTTATTTACGGTTGCGATAGAGGCTGGGGTCGACCACCCCGGCCATTTTTCCCCTATCGAGGTGTCCACCCAGAAATCGATTGATTTTTTCAACCTCTTCGGCAGGGCTTTTCAGCAACTTACTATGGTCGATGAAGAGAACTTTAAAATGAGGTTCGTGGTCCAGCATATATTTTACCTTGCGAAGATGGTTTTCATAATTTTGAATCATCTTTTCGTCACCCGCCGGGTCATCGATGGCCACGCCCCTGTGGGCAAGCATTTTATTTTGAGAGGCAATCACTTCCTGAAGGTTACGTTCTATAAAGATTACCTTATAGTTGTTATTATTTGGCAGATGCTCCAAAAAATAAGAAACGATCTTGACCGCTTTGCCCCTTAATTCAGCTAACCATGCTTTGTCAGTACCTTTGTCAAGCTCTTTCACTTTCTCCAGTTCATAGTAACCCTTTGGATTATCGGTATCGGCAGTACGCAAACCATCGGTAACGACTTGCATGCCGCCAGCTTCCAATATCTTCATGAGCATGGATGTCCCGGAACGGGGCAGTCCTGAAACAATAACAATTGGTTGGCCATATTTAATTCTTCGGTAAAGGTACACTATCTTATCCTCTCTCCATAAATAGAAAAGCATTCATTCCTGAACGAGAATAACTGGAGAATATTATACAGGGATACGGGTAAAAGTAAAGGCAAGAAAAGATCGCAGCTCAGTGCATGGTGTGGGAACTGACCTGGCGATCCCTCAGAACGATGGGCTGTCAGGGGGGCTGCTCTTTCAACTTCTTCAATGCCGTCTGAATGGCTTTCTGCGTAGTGAGAATGCTGCTCTGACTCTGGTAGGGCTGGCGTCGCCAGACGAATCCCCGGGTAAACAGGCCGTCTTTTTTCCAGCGGGGAACAACATGAATGTGAAGGTGCATTACCCTCTGACTGACCCGGTTATTGATGGCGATAAAGGAACCATCGGCTTTCAGGCCCAGTTCAAGAGCGCGGGCCAGAACCTGGGCCTGGGAGAAGAGTGGCTGAATGAGATGGTGCGGCAAGTCAAGAAAGGTTTCATAGTGCTGCCTGGGAATTACCAGGATATGACCTCTGAGCAGGGGCTGATGATCGAGGAAAGCGAGAGTATTTTCATCCTCAAAAATAATGAAGCTTTTGACCTCGCCCCGCATGATCCTGCAAAAAGTGCATTCAGATTCTATCCGCTCAGAGATGTTTATATTTTCCATAAGCGGTGTTAATCCCAACGTGTTATGATAATTCAGTTATCAGTTTTTACTGACCACTGGCCACTGACCACTTTTCCTCCTGACCACTCTTACTCTCCCACGGTCAGCAGGCAGTAGGCGCGCTGACCGAAGCGGCTCTGAACAAAGCGGGAAACGTTGTGAACCGGAATCCCCCCTGGCGTAAAAGCGTGCGGCGAGCCATGGTGGGCGTGCGCATGAACAATCACATCCACGCCGTGACGGTCAAAGACATCGGCAAAGAGTGACGATCCGAGAAAAGGGTACAGTTCGACTTCTTCGCCTGCCAGTGTCTCCTTGATCGGCGCGTAGTGCATGGCCGCTACCCTGAAACGGCAGTTCAGGTTCCCCAATGCCTTATCTATCCGGGCGGCTTCGTTGATGCTGGTTTTAATGAAATTTTTCAGAGCCTGCTCGCCAAAGGGCTGGACATGCAGTTTTCCGAATCCGCCGCAAAAACCTTTGGTACCGACAATTCCCACGTTGTTGATTATGCAGGTATTCCCATCCAGAACACAAATGCCGCTTCCTCTCATCATTCTGGCCAGGACTTCGGCCTGGTCGCTCTCATGGTCATGATTTCCGATGACTGCAATTATCGGCAGGGAAAAAACGCTGAGCTCATCCAGGAGAACTTCCATCTCCCTGATCTGCCCCAGATTGGTGATGTCGCCTGCCAGGATCAGTATGTCCGCTTCGCGGTCAATCCCCTTCAGAAGCTGCCTGATCATTCCGCTCGAATCAGGCTTGCAGTGCAGATCGCCGATGGCGGCGATTCTCATAGACGCTCTCCCTTATCGTTGACCAGGGGAATCAGGTTGCATCCGTTTTCAAAGCCCCACTCCCGGCAGTCCACGGCAAAGGCGAACGGATCGAGCAGCATGCCGCGGAACGCCTTCGGTCTCTTGGGCTTCGACCAGCCCTCCCGCATCTGCTCGAACAGGGCAGCCAGCAGTTCCTTCGGCAGGTAATCTGAATGGGAAGGATAAACAAAATCAAAGAGGATCAGATAGATCAGCAGTATCTCCCGGTTGTCTTTCAGGTGAATGAGCACCCGCTGCCAGTCAATCTTTCCCTGAACTGCCAGCATAAGATGGACAATATCTGCACCGTCAAAGCGGTCTCTCTTGAGCATATAAACTTTGGAGGCGATCAATTCCTCCACTGCGGCCAGTTGAGTCCTGACGCCCATGAGCTCGGCAGGCTGACAGTATTCGAACCATGTCCCGTCAATCGGGAATTGGCTGCTCGATGTTCCGAAAATAAGGTCCATGAGGTACGGCCTCTGGTGCACTTTGGCCAGCCAGTATACATCCCGGACCTCGGTCTCGAACCCGGCCCTGCTCAGGGCATTGAGGGCTTTTTTGACATCGCCCGGCTGGAGAAAGATGTCCAGATCCTTCGTATCCCGCCAGATGCCGGTATAAGCATATACGGCAAAGGCCCCGCCCACCACGTACTCGACACCTGCCTCGTTCAGGATGGTCAGCCAGCGGGTAAACACGCTTGCTTCTTCAGGCGTAATCCGGATGTTGCCTATGGTTATCCGATCTATCGGCAGTTCTCTGTTCATCTCCTGATTCGTCAATATGTTCCCCTTTAACCGATGAAGTGATTATGAGAAAGTGTAATTACTTTTCGGCTTCTTGGCGGGAAATACCCTCATTGAACCATTCAAGAGATGCACGGCGGAAGGGTGGGGCTGCTTTTTTACCCCACCAAATACCGCACGCGATCTCTTTGTCGAGCCTAACTGGCCGCGGATTTGCGCGTCGCGTACTTTTAGTCCTGGGACCCTGCTGAAGTCTTTCGAATAACGACACAATCCTCACCCTCGATGGGAGTTCCATCCAATAGGGTACCCGTGATTGTCAGCACAGCTATATCGTCGTTGCCGAGCTCTCCGATGGTGGACGCCACTTCCGGAATATTAA
The DNA here is from genome assembly GCA_040755755.1 of bacterium. Taxonomy (NCBI): domain Bacteria; species bacterium. The sequence goes on from JBFLZW010000022.1 coordinate 276,316, forward strand.
ACTCGAAAACCAGATCATCCATCCCGTCTTCTCCATTGATGGTGCAGTCGCAGACATCCTGGCGGTCAATGACCGGTGCGCTTACATCTTCTTTCCGGTAATTGACGGAAGAGACTCCTTCGAGCTGGACGGTTTCAGGATCGATCCTGGTTACATCCAGGTTGTCGGTGCCAAGGATGGCGACCGGAATGGTGCGCCGGCTTTCCACATCGAGTGGATTGGGGCAGTAACCGGGCTCGATATCGACTTCAACCTCTCTGACTTCCTGAGTTTCCATCATTTTCTGGGCCAGGCATATGTGAGATACAAGATTGCCCCAAAATGGCATAATCAGCAAAATAAGGAGCAATGATACAACTCCAGCCAGGATTTTCCCCGTAGACTCCATTTTTATCTCCTCATTATCAGAATCCTTCTCTGGTCGAACGCCGATTCTATATATATCTTACATATATATTTCGGCTATTTCATTCTTTTTTTCTGCAATATTCCATAAGGACTGCATAATCCATAAGGATTTTATAGCACAATCTGCATGGTCAGACAATCCGATGATTGAGGGCCAGTGTGAAATAAATTGCTTATCAGGTTGAAAAAAATTTCACAATTTTCCCGGAAAAAGTCTTTCTCCGGGCCGCAGAGTTACCTGAGCACTTGCCCTTATCAGAGGGATATTTATTTGACTTTACGATACCAATTGACCGTATAATGGTTTTATTTGATAAGCGAAGTTCAAGAGAATTATATGGCATAGAGATTGCAGCTTCTCTCAGAAAAGGCAGCGATTGTGAAATATCATTGTATTGTGAAATATCATTGTATAGGTATAGCTATTTTGAAATGGAACTAATCGAAACTATGAGAACAATAGTGATCAGTCCTTTTCTTCTGAGAAGGACCAGAGTCTCTTCCCTGGTTCTGGGTGTGTCTCTCATAGGATTTGTGTGCCTGCTGAGCGGGCTCGACGCCCCGGAATACATCCGATGCAGGCATATTGGGATCTGTGAATTCCTGGAAATCTGCGGGGATGTAGGTGCTCCTCAAAAATCGAAAGTTATCATGGAAGCCATTGGCAGATTTACTCATCAGAGCTTATCCTCCAAGGTCTGTTTCGGACAGCCTCCCTTCTTTTTGCCATACCCGGGAAAGATCATTCATCTGACAGACACCGCCAAACTCCAGGGTGATGTTGTATGGAAATTCGATCAGATGCTGGACCGGTTTTTTCATCCTGTCCACAAAGCATTATACCCTCCTCTCCTGGGAGAAGGGAGTAAGGTTTTAGCCGGTAAGGAACAATTTTCTCCTTCGCCAGGAAGCGGCTTTTCTTCGCAAGCCTTCCTGATCAAAACTATTGCTGTTATCAGATGTTGAATCATTCATCCCACCTGCAGGCATCATTGAATTAACCTCTGAAGATAATTTTTGTATTGTATTATCGAATACATGCTTTTCCAAAGCATAACTTTTTGGCTTGCTGAGAATACTCAATTACTTGCGTAGCTGGTATTGAGATAAGAAAGCCCTGTTACCTATGGTGAAGCTCCAGAAATTCTTTCTTTTTTCTGTGATATTGGCGGCTGTTATTTGTGGTCTGGAAGCCCTGGATGCTCCAGCCTATGTCCATTGTCGGGATATCGGAGTCTGTGAGTTTCTCGAGATACCGGTGATTGTTGACGACTTTGCCGAATCGCCGCAGATAACTGCCTGGAATGAGAGGTCTGGCATTATTTCCAGTCAGTTACTGGACCTGCTGATTGATGGAATCAGCAGGACATTGCCTGGTCTATCCGCTTGCCTCTATGCACGAAACAAGAGGGATTATCTGGATTTCAGGTATCATTTTTCAGGTCATTATCGAGAGCAGAGACAAAAGGCTGTACATTTTTGGGATACTTACCGGCTGAATACCGCTACTTTACACTCCAGGTATGCCTTTGATTCACAAGGTTATATACTTACACCAACCCTTCAGATTATTGCAGCTTCCGTAATTCAATCCTGAACCGACACTTCAGGCAACTCCAGGCCGAAAAGGCTGTCTTGTGTTCCCCGGCAAATCCGGCCTGACAAAAAGATTGTTTAACATGGGCATGCACAAATCAAGGTTTGGTTAAGTTAATTTTATGGGAAAGGGGGGTAAGTTTCATAAATTTTCACTAACTTTTTGAGGTTTGACAGGTTTTTTAAGGTTAGAAGTGATGTAAAGGAGAAAGGAAAGATGAGGGAAACAGGTAAGTGTATCAGGTTATTATTATTAACTTTTTTCACAACCGCTCTTGTATCGCTGCTCTGGAGCGGCCGAGCTACTGCTCAAGATCATCCTCCGGTCCAGAATGTGCCGTCTCAGTTTACCCAGCAGACCATGGTCCCTATCCAGTTGCCGAATTATAATGATCCCGCTAATCCAACTGGCGGCGATATCCTGATCGACAACTTCGAATATTGGGATGATGCCAAAAATCATGGCTGGATTTCCTGCGAACCAGACTATCCGGTGTGGGGATATGGAATCGGCTATGGACAAATCCTGACTGTCATGGATTTTCAGGAAGGGAGCCGGGTACTGGATGTATATCGTCCGGTTTCGGCTTTCCTGCCATTTACCGAGCCCCCATTATCGAATCCCCTGGCAGATCGGCTTCGGTACATGCCATATACTATCATAAGACCGCTGAACATTAACTTTGGCACATCAGGCCCCCACAGCCTGTTGAGCTTTAAAGTCAGAGCTCCTCTTTCCGTAGAGCAGTTCGATACGTTCCGTGTCATCGTTGATGTTACAACTTCTCTCGGCGGTTTTGCCCGTATCGTTTTTATCCCCAGGGAACGATCTGTGGGCTGCACTTTGACCAGTGTGGATAGTGTAATCCCCAAAAACGCCAATTGCAGCACAATTGCAGCCAATTCCGATGTCATTGAAGTATATCTGGGCAGGGAATTCCAGGATAGCACCTGGCACCTGGTCAACCAGAATCTGGACGACATCCTGGCTGCTTATGTTGGTACTGCCCCAGCCGAATCCATTACCGGTATTACCCAGATCATGGTCAGGGGCAATCAGTACCGGCTGGATGATATTACCTTCTCACAGACCCGGCCCGATGGTCTGGGAAGCGCTCAGGGTATAGGATGCCCTTACCTCTATAAGATTGGCCCACTTTTTGTCCAGTTGTTTGCGCCAACGCAAAGGCTCGTTTTTGCCGAAGACCACATGGGTAATATCTACGATATTCTGAACAACCCCGACGATATTACCATTGCCTACGCACAAGATTCACGGGATGGTTTTGCGCCTGAGAGTATTTACTGGCTCGATAAAAATGCAGGGACAACCCACGTTGCCGAACCGGATCCTCTCAATTGGACTGACGCGGAAATTCAGGCTGCCAAGGCCCGGGTGACGGCTGCCGGTCTCAATCCGGCATCTCCGGTACTGGCCGATCAAACCATGAGGAGAAGGAACTTGGGTAATCTCAACCATGAAGAAGATATGCTGCAATTCAGGGCTTTTATCGGCGGCGGCAGCGGTTCCGGGGCATTCACTCAGACTCTGATCAGACCGCTGGAGATCGTTCCCGGAAGCGGGAAACCGGCATACCTGCCTGCGTATTACCACTTCGGGAAAGAAGAACCCCATATGGCTCCTCATGGTCACTGTATCGGTACCTGCCACGAATCCGAAGGAATGTACTATTTCTTGCCGGCCAGAGTTGCGTTAATCGAGCAGGCTTTGCTGAACGCCGGCTACAGGTTCTGGCCGAACGTGGCCGTTCTGGAGTTCCAGCCGCAGGTTCTTGAGGACCTTATTGTTACCGTGGAAGTGAGCAACGGTCTGAGCAGAGATATCGAGACCTTCCCTGTTTCCGTGGTCAACTATCCGGTAGATAATTTTCCTCCAATCATGGAAGATCTCGATAACCAAATCGCTTATGTAGGAGAGACTTTTTACTATCCCATTACCGCCAATGACCCGGATACCTGCATCTACACAGGCACGGGAACTCATCCCAAGGCTGACCAGTTCGGCCTGACCTGGAGCGCGACCATTGCCGATCTTCCTGCCTATATGTATGGGCCATGGGCAGAATCTCTGATCAATCCCCGAAGCGGCGAGATCATGTTCACCCCGCAATTCGAAGGAGTTTATGCGATCGTGGTCAGGGTTGATGACCCCCGAGGTTTTTTTACCGTCAATCAATTTGAGGTTTATTGCGTCAATCCGGGAACATGGCTGAACCATCCGCCGGTTGTGCTCGGTGACTGGGATCATCCGCAGGTTTGCCGTGCCGGCGAGCTGTTCGTCCTGGATTCTGAAATTGACGTTACTGATCCTGATGGAGACAGAGTGTATCTGTCCTGTAATATCGGCTCCATCGGCACGGATTCGAATGGAAATGTAATCTGGTCGTTCCAGACTCAATTCCCTGGTTTCTATGTGGTTGAGATTTTTGCTCTGGATGGCCGTGGAGGGTTTACAACATTCACCATCGACCTTGAGGTCCGCCCCTGGTGGGCAATCTAGGTTGATCGGCCTTTGGACCGGCCTTATTGACCGGATCCATTGCCGATTTCGTCCCTAACCCAAGGGAGGGGAGCTTTTCTCCTTCCTCCAAGCCGCATGGAGGACCACTTCCTCCTCCATGCAAGCCTCCCTTCCATAGCACGGGAGGGGCAGCAACCTTGCTTCCTCAAAACTGCCCCTCCCGTGCAGCTTCTATCTTTCTTTTCATTGAGCGAAAATCTGGTGAAGAAGAGCAAAATGGCCGAAAAGATGGAGAGGAGGATAACCATGAAGATTCAAGTTCTGGGGTGTTGCGGGGGAAGGCTGCCTGGCTTCTATACGAGCGGTTTTTTATTGAATGACCATCTTCTCCTTGATGCTGGAGAGATAGGGGGAGTGTTAAAGATTGAGGATCAATGCCAAATCAGTGATATCCTGCTCACCCATGCCCACCTGGACCATGTCGTGGGTCTTCCCTTTCTTGGGGATACTATTTTCGGGCAGATCCATAAATCCATCTCTATTATCAGCATTCAGGATGTGCTTGACAGCCTCCATCGGCATGTATTTAACGATCAGATATGGCCGGACTTCACCCGGCTGCCTGGCCAGCATGGACAGCCTGTGTTCCGCCTGCAACCTCTTCGCCCAGGTCTGCCCTGTTCCATTGCTGAATTCGAAGTTATCTCCTTTCCCGTGCGCCATACGGTTCCTACTGCCGGTTACCTGATTCGTGACCAGGAAACCGCTATCCTGTATTCCGGGGATACCGGCAGTCTTCAGGATATTATTCAGGCTATCAGGAGTGCTGAAAAACTCAAGGCCGCCTTTATTGAAACTTCCTTTCCGAACCGGCTGAAGAAATTGGCTGAAGAGACGGGCCACCTTATTCCGGCAGCTTTATCCACGCTCCTGGCTGAATTGGATCCGCAGATTCAGGTCTGGCTTTTTGGCATGAAGCCGCAGTACCTTGAAGAGATTGCCAAAGAGTGCCAGGAATTTCAGGACAGAGCCAGAATACTGAGACAGGGAGAGATCCTGCACCTGACATGACAGGTGCAGGAATTGAAGGACACCACACCAGATACAGAGGCACAGAGGTAAGCCCGGAGAAAAGCACAGGCGTGGGGGGGTGAGAGAGTGAAAAACTCGAGAAAAACTCTTGCCTGGGGATTTATCATCAGCCTTTCGATCAGCCTGGCCATGATGGGACTCTATGTTGGACACCCCCGGTTCATGGAAGTCATTGAGCTGAAAGCATTCGACCTGCGTTTTCGCTGGCGGGGGTGCATTCCTCAAGGACCTGAAGTGGTCATTGCAGCCATAGACCAGAAAAGCATTGATGAGCTGGGAAGATGGCCCTGGCCGCGCAGCAGAATGAAGCGCCTGGTCGATGAGCTGAAAGCTGCCGGAGCCAGGGTTGTGGCATTTGATATCACCTTTCCCTCCCCGGAGCTGGACCCGGAATCCTCTGAAGAGCATGCCCTTGAGCTGGTCAAAAATCTCAACAGCTCCGCTCTTTCGATTGACCGCCAGCAAATCAGGAAGGCATTAAGCCGCCTTGACCCGGACCGGGATTTCAGCCTGGCCATTCGGAAAGCGGGCAATGTTATTCTGGGCATGTTTTTCTTCCTCTCTCCGCAGGAGGTACCGACCGGCAAGAGGCTGCGGCCTGCTCCGCCTTATCTTGTCTCGCAGCGCTATCCCCTGGTTCAGCAGTTGGGTCCCGTGGCTTCGGACAGCCCCATCATCCCTCAAGGGTATGGCTATGAAGCCAGTCTGGACATGCTGGGGGCTTGCGCGCTGGCCAGCGGAGCTTTTAATATGTACCCGGATTTTGACGGTACGATCCGCTGGGCTCCTCTGATTATTGCCTATCAGGGGAATTACTACCCTTCCCTGGATATGCAGGTTATCAGGCATTACTGGGGTTTGAACGGGGATTCCATACTGATCCAGATGGGTGAGCACGGAGTGGAAAGCCTGCTCCTCGAAGGCATGCCTGTTCCGGTCGATGCCAGAGGTCACCTGCTCATCAATTACCGAGGGCCGCACGACACCTATGCCCACTACAGCATCTGCGATATCCTCTCCCGCCGGATTCCGGCTGAAAAACTCCGGGACAGGATTGTTCTGGTAGGAGCTACAGCAACCGGCATCTATGATATGCGCTATACCCCGTATAACATCATGGCCGGGGTGGAAATCCACGCCAATATCCTGGATAGCCTGCTCCATCTTGACTTTCTTTCACTTCCGGGGCATTATATTCTCGTAGATTTATGCCTGTTGCTGGCTGTCGGCCTGCTGCTCGGTTTCCTGCTCCCCCTTACCCGGCCCCTCGTGGGATTAAGTCTGACTGCGGCTCTTCTTGCCGGCTATACCGGGTTCAATCACTACCTGTTCTCTTCGCGGGGGATGTGGATCAATCTGGTCTATCCGGCTGCGGAAATAATGGTCATTTTTACCATGATTACCCTTTACCGATATGCCACCGAGGAGAAGGAGAAGAAAAGGATCAAAAACTCCTTTGAGCGCTACCTCGCTCCCGACCTGGTTCAGGAGCTTATCCAGAATCCGCAGATGCTGAGCCTTGGAGGAGAAAAAAAGCTCCTGACGGTCCTTTTTTCCGATATCCGGGGGTTTACTTCCATCTCCGAGCGGCTGGAGCCGGAAGCCCTGGTGTCCTTTTTAAATGAATACATGAGCATCATGTCCACGATCATCCTGAATTACTCGGGATTTCTGGATAAGTTCATCGGCGATGCCATTATGGCTGTCTACTGTGCACCTATTGTCCGGGAAGATCATGCCCTGTTGGCCTGCCGGGCTGCCCTGGACATGCGAACAGCCCTGGCCGGAATCAATCGGAATCTGCATCAGAAGAATTTTCCGCAGATAAAAATCGGCATCGGCATCAATTCCGGTGAAATGATCGTCGGCAATATGGGTTCCAGGGAACGGATGGATTATACGGTCCTGGGGGATAATGTCAACCTGGCCTCGCGGCTGGAAGGAATTACCAAGGTTTATGGGGTGGATGTGGTAATCAGCGAGCACACCTGTCAGCTTGTCCGGGATGAATTTGTCGTCCGGGAGCTTGATATGGTCCGGGTGAAAGGAAAAACGCAGCCGGTGAAAATATTTGAGCTTATGGGCAGGAAGGAAGAAGCGGCCCATTATGAACCTCTGCTGCGAAGCTTTGCCGAAGGGCTCAGGGTTTACCGGAATCAGCGGTGGGAGGAAGGGCTCAGGAAGTTTCAGAAGGTTTTGGAGATTTGCCCCTCCGATGGGCCCTCGAAATACTATCTTGACCGCTGCCGTCAATACCTGCATTCTCCTCCAGTGCCTGACTGGGATGGCGTACTTACCCTGACGGCTAAATAAGGAACCGAATCGAGACTGTGTTTGCATCCCGTTTCAGAAACGATGCCGCTTAAGCCAGGTGAAATGTCCACTGGACCGATAGACGGTTCTGGAACAAAAAATTGGCTCTTGAAAGCTTTTTTGTAGTATTATATTGATAAGGATAAGGTGCTCATAAGCTCTTTTATCTTACTATTTAATGTTATGAGCATTATTTTACGGTTATTATAAAAAGGCTGGTAGAAATGTATAAAATTATAGATCTTCATGACTTGCCAGATGAGGATGTAAAACTTGTCGAGGAATTAGTTGAATTCCTAGAAGAAAAAGCAAAAAAAGCTGGCTTGCAGGGAGAAAGAAACAATGGATCACAAAGAGGAAAAAATCAACTTTGCCACTTGGTCTTCCGATGTGATTGGTAAGTTGACCAGAGAAGAGATTTATGACTACCTCTGAGATTGCTTTTATAGATAGCAATATTCTTGTTTATGCTTCACAGACCTTTTCTCAATTCTTTTTACCTGCCAAACAACTCAGAGATAAGGGAATGAGAGGTGAATTACCTCTTTGTGTTTGTCCCCAGATACTCATAGAGTTCTTTGCCGTAATAACCAGTCCCAAGAGAGTAACACACCCCTGTACCCAAGGGGAAGCTATTGTTGAAATCAAAAAGTACATCGAGTCTAGAAATATTATTAAGTTTTCTCCTCAGGAAGATACTCTGGATAGAACAATTGCTCTTTTGGAAAAATATGAGATCAAGAGGCAATTGTAACCAAGAACACTGTGAGTATCAATGCCAACTCAAGATAGATCGTATGGATTACCGTGCACTGAGGAATAAAAGAGATAATCCCGATCACTCATTATACGGGAAGAAAGGAAAAAAATATGGAAATCCAGGAAATTGATCTGGATGGGCGCAAGCTGAAAGGGGTAAGGATACCGACGGGAAATACCGTTATCCTGGTTATTGAAGCTCCGGGAGGATTTCTTGGCTGTGGCTATTTTGACATCGAGACAGCCAATAAAGTCAAAGATATTGCAGCTATCGTCACCGGTGTCAGGACCTTTCAGGACATGCTGGACAAGCCGGTCCAAAAGGTCAGCCAGTCTGCTCAGGAACTGGGAATTACCGTAGGATCTTCGGGGCTTGAGGCGCTCCGGAAGATGCTGGCCGGTGAATTGATCTGATTGATGGGCATCGCACGCGGGTTGTGGAAGCGGGCAGCTCATGATTACTGAAGCGGTCACATGATCACGGAAGCAATGATTGGCGGAAGATGCAGATGAGGCAATATCCGTGGATAGATCACATTTCCCAAAAACATCATGGCCAGAACAGCTCCGGTGAATCCCAGAATGCACTGCTTCTCTTTCCTGATGCCCCGCATCCAGAGGGTGGCGGATTCTCCCCTGTCCATTGACCTGCGCAAAGGGTTCGGAACAAGCCGGGGGACGCTCTGATAATATTTGGACCATGCATCGGGAAATTTACTTTTTAATCTTTCCTCTTCCCGGAAAATCACCGGATAGTAAACAAGGAGAAAGAAAAGAAATGTACAGCCCAGGAGAACAGGTCTTTGAACAGCCAGACAGAAGCCGATAGCCATAATCATGCTGCCAAGATAAAGCGGATTCCGGGTGTATCGGTACGGCCCCTGAGTGCAGAGAGTGACATTTTTCTGGATATGGCTGGCCGCCCAGATCCTGATCAACAACCCCACCAGAGCGACTCCGATACCTGGCCACCAGATTCCCCTGGTGCAGGAAAGCAAGACCACCGCCCCTAATGCCCAGCCTAAAAAAAATCTCTGCCTTTCACTTAATTTTCTCTGCCTGGTGTTTTGCATCTTTAGTATTACCCTCACTCATTACCTCTTGATTTCTTCAGTACCCGGTACGTATTGTCCTGGTATTTCTCCTGCTTCGACCGTCGTATTTTCCTTCTAGCATATCGTGAAAAGCTGTTCGCTGTCAACAGCTTTGGTGAGATGTGGAGCGGGGGGAAAATGCTGCCCTGCGCTCAATGTTAAGGAGCTGCTTTTATTCTGACTCCTGACTTCTGACTTCTGACTTCTGACTTCTGGCTCCTGACTCCTGACTTCTGACTATGGCACAAAGTGCAATTTGCGGCCGCGATATCCCGCTCCTTGTGGCAAAGAAAGCAGGAGCTTTTCATATTGGGCAGGAACGAACCTTCCCCATGAGCAACATCTCTATGGCAGGGCATACATTTTGAAATCGTGCCGATTTTTTCCATTACCTGGATATGCTTGACGTGGTTTAAGGTAATCAGCCGGTCTGGCCGGGCATGGTTGTCTATATCTTCTATTTGGTGGCATCCTGATTGAGTGCAGGACACCGGCTCGCAGATTGTTGGCTGTATCGCTGTTGGTTCTGGTTGTACGAGATTTGCCTGACAATTCCGCGCCGATAAGGAAGAGGGGAAAGAAGGGAAAGTCGGATCGAGGAATTCCAGATGAGTGAATGCCGTCTCGACCTGGCTTTGGAGAAAACCCAGGAACCCTGGGCGGGCGTGGCAATGTATACAGGCACTTCCCTGGGAATTAACCGGGCTGTGTTTGGATTTTCTCCAGGTAGCGGCAATGTTTGATGTTTCATGGCAACGAAGACAAAACCAGGCAGTAGAGGATATTTTGATCCCAACAACAGTCATCACACTCATAAGGGAGATACCTGAGCCAGCGATAATCAGCAGTTTTTTCAGTTTCCTCATACCTGCATCCTCCCATCGAGAAGATCAAGTGAAGCCGCAAATGAGCCCAGAGTTCTTTCTTGCCGCATTCGGACCCCCTGAATTTTTACCGTGTTTCACAATTGAAACAAAAATAGAATCCCTGCTTGACCAACAGGTAATTAACAGTTTGAATAATCATATCTTTTACGATGGCACGGAGTATGCTTCGGTTAATTTTCACGGGAAGAATATAATTTGGAACATGATTTGAAACATAGTGACTTGGCGAATTATCCCCGGTGAAAGGAGGTTGAAAGATAATGTGATATATATTTTTTAAACACTTGGAGAGGGAACCATAAAAGAGAATACGAGGGTAAAACCATGAGTAAAGAAAAAGTAATGAAGGTAGTATCTTTATCACGTCCTCTCTTTATCGGGATAAGTATATTACTCGTAACCGGCATAAAAACAGCCAAGGCTCAAAATTGGGCTGCCCTGCCTCCGTACAATACTCTCTGGCCGTTATGGTCTCCGGCACTATCACCAACCAATGCCTCCACCGGGCTTCCCACTCCGCTGGTCACCAGTCTTACACCAGCCACCGTTTTACCAGCCCAGCCCGGCCTGACATGGGATCCCTTCCGAAGGGAACCCTGGCTGCTCTATAATACTCCCCTTGGTATGGCTTATTATGATCCTCTTACCGGAATCGATCTCTGGCCGCCGGGAATCCTGATTAACCAGATTACCGGCCTTCCTATCACTCTCACCTTGCCCGCTAATTATTCCGCTCTTCCTCCGACCCTGGTCTCCTGGCTGGCAGCCAATGTTCCGGCGGCGAACTGGTCATATCTCGTGGCCTATCCAACCTACGCAAGCAGGACTTCGACTCTTCCCCGGCCAACGCTGAGCTCGCTGCTGACTCCTACAGCTCTTCTTCTGTAAACTGGTTTTTCAGCTTTTCCCCCTTCCCCCTGTCCCTCTTCCCCTTTGGGGAGTGAGGGGCAGGAGAGGGGAGACTTTCAGACAACCTGCCAAGCCGGAGAAATACAATGAAAATTACTGGCCAGGTCAAGCCTCTCCGACGAGTATCTTATCGTTGTTCAGAGTTGCCTTTACTATGGTCAGAGGTTTTGGCGCAGGACCGGATTTTACATTTCCGTTCAGGTCATATTTTGCACCATGACATGGGCAGACGATTTCCTGACTGCTTTCATCCCACTGTACGATGCATCCCAGGTGGGTGCATACAGCCGAGAGGGCAACAAGGCCACTGGCTGTGTTAATGACAATAGTAGGAGTTTCTTTATAATTGATAATCTTGGACTTTCCCATGGTGACCTCGGCTGCACTGACTTCCACAACACTTGAATTTCGGGCTGATCTCTGGGGAGGCATCAGATATCGAATTATCGGGTAAATGAATGCCCCGGCTATAGCTCCGAAAATTCCCTTGCCCAGGATATCCAGGAATATCCTTCGAGTAATTGCAAGATAAGGTTTCTGCGTTTTTACCGGCTCAGCTTCAGCTGCTACTTCCACTTCTTCCACTTCTACTTCTACTTCCACTTCCGACTTAGCTAATTCCATAGGTATGAGTAGGCTCCAAAATGAAATATCCGTTCGAATTATTTTCCTCACTCTGTCCTCTTATCCGCTTTGAAGGTAATGGATAAGATGATGAGGGGGACGTTAAGTTATTGCAAGAGGGACAGGTTTAAATCACCTGTCCCCCTTTTACCCAACCGGGCGGATAATTATCGTATCCTGTGTACCTGTTTGTGCACACCGCGCTGTAATCTTATGGTCAGTTGGCACCTTCCCTTCGGATCTGGGAACTGCTGCGGCAGAGCCGCTTTCAGATGGAGAGCGGGGCGTTACTGCCCCCTTTTCCAAGGGGGCAGTTTGGGGAGCTTCTATCCCATCAGACACCATACTCCAATCTGTTTGCCGGTATCCCGACCGACCGCATATTTAGAGTGCTGTGTACTTTCTCAGGTACTTAGTACCGAATTCCGGTGAGGTCATTGATCCCATCTCCATTAGCATCGATAAAGTTGTCATTGATTCCGTTTCTGTCTTCATCCTGCCAGCCATATCCATGAGCATAGGACATTCCCTCAGCCGGTTTGCCCGGATCACAGATTCCGTTTCCATCGGCATCGGTAAAAATATCATTGGTTCCGTCTCCGTTCTGATCGATAAATTTGAACCGATATCCGTGGATAGCCGGCCGTCCGGTCAGGTCATTGATTCCATCACCATTCGCGTCGGCGAATTTATCGTTAATTCCATCTTCATCTTCATCCTGCCAGCCATATAAATGAGAGTAGAGTACATGATTATTCAAGTCATTGATTCCGTCTCCATTCGCGTCCTGGAAAAAGTCGTTCAGCCCGTCATTATTCTTATCGACAAATCCGAAAGTAAAACCATAGGGAGAACTTTGAGGGAGCAGGTCATTCCTCCCATCCCCGTCTGCATCGATGAAACTGTCGTTTATTCCATCTGCGTTCTCATCCTGCCATCCGTAACCGTGGGCATATGCCTGGCCGGTCAGGTCATTTTTTCCGTCGCCATCAGTATCCTGGAAAAGATCGTTTACTCCATCTCCATCCTCATCTTTCCAGGGGAAGCGGTAGCCGTCAAATCCGTCGCAGATCAACAGTCCGTCAGCATCAATGCCGCTGATCCGGCCCAAATCGAGGTCATACGGCAGGCTGAGCCGGATATCTTTTTTGGCCACCTGATTTCCATCGTAATATAAGGTCAGAGAATAATTTCCTGCCTGACAATCCAGAATCTGAAAACTGCCCTCTGCATCGGGAACTCCATATAAACCGGTATTTCCCAAAATCATGACCACCGCATACTGGCTGATCACGGCATTCATGGTCCCGCCACCCCTCCCCGCTCCCTGCCCGGCATTCTGAGGCCCCGGAGTCCCGGTGGGCGGGCCGCCGCCGGTCGTCCCACTCTGTGATCCCGTAGTATCATCCGGCGGGCCGGGAGTTCCATCCGGAGGACCATTCCCTGTGCCGGAGCCGCTTCCGCTTTGGGGCCCCCCTCCAGCACCGGGGACATCATCCGGCGGGCCGGAGGTTCCATCAGGGCCGGGATTTGTTGGCCCTTTCATCCTGACACGGGGGGAAGAGGCGGAAAAATCAATATCCAGCGTTCCTGAAACCCTTATTCCGGATAGAGGGGCTGCTTTGTTTGCAGCATAGGGGGTAATTTGCTTGTTGTCCCCCGATGAATCGCTCCTGCATCCTGAGAGGAATAAAAATGTAATGAGGGCAGCTTTCATTCCAGTAATAACCACTCCGCGGCAATCCATGCACAATCCTCCAACAAGGCAGTAGAAAAAAGATGTATACCAGTAGTAAGTGTCTCATGCTCATTCATCAACCTTCCGACCTCAATAAAGCAAGAAGAATACCAGATGAACCAGAGGATACCAGAGACCGGGTTTTGGTCTGGACTTTTCCTCCATAAATATTATGGAATATCGATTATAGTAAGACAACGCCGATAAGTTTTGATACCAGGATCGAAGTGTTAAACGTTCACTTCGCCTGTTTCAATTATGGAACATGCTCTTATCGATGTTGAGAAATAGACCAGAATTTTCCAAATATGGGACACCGCCGTGCCGAATAAAAATAAAGAAGTCAGGAGTCAGGAGTCAGGAGTCAGGAGTCAGAAGTCAGAAGCCAGGAGTGAGAAGTCAGGAGTCAGAATAAAGACAGTAGTTCAGTTATCAGCTTTTTTACTGACCACTGGCCACTAATCAAAGGAGAAAGAGGAATCAGTGCATGCACCGGATGGATTCTATAGTGACAGCCTGTGCCTGGTCGTGGATATGGCCTGTGCGGGAGTTCTGGCCTACAGCTTGAAAAAAGCCTGGAAGCGGATCAATACCAACGAAGTTTTACTGGCCAGTGCCGTAGGAGCCTTTTGCTTTGCTCTGGAGATGGCCAACTTTGAGGTTACCCGAGGCTCTTCCTGCCATTTCATGGGAGGTGTTTTTGCCTCCATTGTCCTTGGTCCCTACCTGGCTACACTGGTCATGACCCTGGCTCATCTTATCCAGGCCTTTGTTTTCCAGGATGGAGGAATTATGGCTATAGGACCCAATCTGCTGACTATTGTCCTGGTCAGCACCTTTGGGGGATACTATCTCTATGCTCAATTAAAGAATCTGGTTATCGAGCCGTATGGATGTTATATCAGCGCATTTCTTTCAGCCTGGCTCACCCTGCTGATCACCAGCCTGACGGTATGCGGAATGCTGTCGATCTGCGGAATTGAGAAATTTTCAGCCACGATCAGTCCCATGCTCGGTCCCCATGTCGAGGTGGGCATTGCCGAAGGAGTGCTGACCATCCTTCTCATGGTGGGGATTCAGGCGTTGACTTCAAGCCCCATCGAAGACCGGGAAATATCACCCGGATCAGCCCGGAAGGTTGCCTGGGCTTTGCTGGGTATGGCTTTTGTGGTCAGCCTGGCTATCTCCCCGTTTGCTTCCCGGTCTGCAGAGGGGCTGAAGATATTTGCCTTGAACCGCATTCACTTACACTCACAGAAAATCATCATCCCCTACCAGGCACCGATTCCCGATTATCATCTGCCGGGAATCGGGAACCAGAAAGTAGCCAAAATACTTGGAGGAACACTCGGTACAATTATTACCTTTTTTCTCTGTTTTTTTGGATGCTCCACAATAAAAGAACGGGTTCATATGAATGATCTGAGGAGCCATCCATGAATAATAACCTGCTTATTCGCTTTTCTCTGTGCCTCTGTGTCTCTGTGGTGTCCTTGTGGACAAGACACCCCTATAGTTCAAAAATTGATCATGGATAAGAAGCCAAAAAAAATATTAGAAAGCATCCTGCTGCCTTTCATTCTGGTGTTTCTCACGATTTTTTTGACTCATATGGGTATGCAAACCCAATTTATCGACCAGGAACTGGATAAGCTGACCAGTAACAGTATGGTAGCTCAGATGCAATTCATCAGGAATCATTTCCTGACTGACGAGGTGCGAAATCCGCTCCTGGTTCTCCAATATGTGGCTGATTCTATCTTTCCGGGCATTCTGCACGGCGCATCCGGGGATCAAAATTTTTTTTCACCCTACTTGAAGAGGCTGAGAAACGATCTGAACCTGGACCATATAGCTCTCTATGACTTGGAGGGGAAAATACTGGACCAGAAAGTATTATCTTCACATTATGAAAAAGCGGACCTGACCGAATTCCAGAATCTGATCAAACAGGGAAAGGTTACCAGGGAGATTTTTGGATTTGATAAAGCCGACCAGGGTCTGGTCTTGAAAATAATTTTTCCCGTTCACGGTTTCCAGGAGGAGACTGTGGGATACCTGTCAGCCATCCGCTCCCTGGGCAGCCATTTTTTTCAGAAAATCCAGCAGCCTTCCAATCTGGACATCCTGCTCTTCAAAGATGAGCATGCTGTTTTCAGTACCATTCCTGCCAAAACAGGTGAGCCGCTTTCTATCCCTCCCGAGATTCAAAAAAAGGTTCTCAAGGCCAATGAAGAATCACAGCAATCAGTTGAACGTATTTTTATCTTCGGCACCCAATATTATGCTGTTTCTTTTCCTTTCCAAAACCTGCGGGGGAAGACCGTAGGAACTCTCATGCTGGTAGCCGGTCTGGATGCAAAAGCGCAAAGCCTGAAAAAGATTGTCCTGTATCTCCTGTGGGCTGGCGTGATCGGGATCATCTTGCTGATATCTTTTGGATTTCTCATCAGCAAGGGGATAACTACCCCGCTTGAAAGACTCATCCAGGCCACACACCGGGTATCAGCCGGAGACCTGAATACCAGAGCCAGGATACAGTCTCACCGGGAGCTCATTACTTTGTCACAGGCATTCAATACCATGACTGAAAATTTGCAGCATACGCTGGTTTCCAAAAACTATTTCCATACTATTATTGATACCATCAATGACCTTCTGATCATTATTTCTCCTGAACAGACTATCACCTTTGTCAACCAGGCAACTCTGCGGGTGTTAGGGTACGATAGAGCGGAATTGATCGGCAAACCGATTGGTTTTCTTTTCCACAAGGATTACCCTGTGAGAGAAATGGATCTCAATGTGCTCGCTCAACAGGGAACGATCGAAGACTATTCCTGCGGCCTGGTAACGAAATCGGGTGAATCCATCCCGGTGAGCTTTTCGGGATGGCCTATGCTGGATGAACAAAAGCGGCTTTCGGAAATCGTCGGCATTGCCCGGGATATCCGGGAAAAAGCGGAGGCTGAGCGAAAGATCAAAGAGGAGCGTGATAAATTGAATACCCTGATCAATACGATCAATGATCTTATTTTTATCCGTGACTCTCAGGGGAAGGTGATCTTTATCAGCCATGCTGTGCAGGACATCCTCGGCTACTCTCCACAGGAGTTTACCAGCCTGCCCTATGAGGCGGTTCTCAGCTCGAATCCGATTAACCAGAGTTTTCTGGAATCACCTACCCGCCTGTGCACCAGGGGGGAAGATGTTGAGCCCTATTGGACTGAATTTCTGGCCCGCGATGGCAAGCGGCTTATCCTGGAGATCAATGAAGCCCCTTTACTGGGGAAAAAGGGAGAAGTCATCCAGATCATGGGCGTTGGCCGGGACATTTCAGAGAGAAAAAAATTGGAAGAGCAGTTGCGGGAGTGGCAGGAAAAACAGGCAAAAATGTCCGATGAAACCTACCGGTTCGGCAATATTATCGGCAAGAGCCGGAAGATGCAGGAAATCTATGAATTAATCAAAATAGTTTCCCAAAGTAATAGTACTGTTTTGATCCAGGGGGAAAGCGGAACCGGAAAGGAGTTAATCGCTCAGGCCATTCACTGTCAGAGCCCCCGCCGGGATCATCCCTTCATCGAGGTGACCTGTTCGGTGTTGTCTGAGCAATTGCTGGAAAGTGAGTTGTTCGGGCATGTCAAAGGCGCTTTCACCGGCGCTATCGCGGATAAGCCCGGTCGGTTCGAGCAGGCGGACGGAGGGACCATTTTTCTCGATGAGATAGGCGAGGTCAGCCTGAACGAGCAGGTTAAGTTGCTCCGTGTTGTCCAGGAGCGGGAGGTTGTGCGTGTGGGGGGAAATAAACGGATTAAAGTCAATGTCCGGATCATTGCCGCCACCAATAAAAATTTAAAAGAAGCCGTAGCTCAGGGTTCTTTCCGGGAAGATCTCTACTACCGGCTGAATGTAGTGCCGGTCCTGGTACCGCCGCTACGGGAGAGGAAAGAGGATTTACCGCTTATGGTGAATCATTTCATTCAGAAGATGAATAAGAAAATCGGCAAGGAGATTACCGGCATTTCCCAGAAGGCCCTGAACATCCTGTGGAAAGAGGACTGGCCGGGAAACGTCCGTCAGTTGGAAAACACTATCGAGTATGCTGTGGTCCGCTGCCGGGATCAGGAAATAAAGGTGAGGGATCTTCCATCGGATATCCATGGCATCCACTCAGAGGATACCACCTCGGTGCAGGATCTTCTGGCCAACGTCCAGAAATCAGCGCTGATCGATGTTCTGGAGGACTGTCAATGGAACATGACCCAGGCAGCTCAAAAATTAAACATCAGCCGGACCACGCTCTGGCGAAAGATACGCAAGTACGATGTGGCCAAACCCGATAACCTTGGGTCCGCTCTCAGTTAGAGGCACAAAGCTCTGTGCCTCAATAGTTACCTCCCCGATTTGGCATTGGTTTTGCACAATAATCTCGTACAGGCGATACTATAGTTGTTCAGAACGACCCAGCTCAAAAATTGACCTTAACCCTTCAACCCAATCAGCGAAAAGGAGTCAACAAGATGTAAGAATGGGCTTTCCTGTTTCCTGAAGCCTTCAAATTGCTCATTTTGTTTACCACGACCTTTCCGGTCATCGGAGGTTTAAGCTGTTCACTGACAATTTCCGGAGGGAGATGCCAATGCACGAGAGAAAGCTCCTGTTTGCTGCTTTGTTTGTTACCATGGTTTCATTCTGTGCTCTATGGGGATGCGGAGGGGGAAGCTCTTCATCAACCACTGACTCAGGATCGAATAGCCAGCATGAGGATGCCTATACAGGCTATGTTTATGCCCCTGTTTCATCAGGTCAATCACTGTTCAGGCTCTATAATCTTACCGATACCAGTACGGAAGAGGGAGTATTGGTTCTGGACAGTCCTGCTCAGGCCCCGGCTGGATACGAACCGTTAGTAGGCTGCAAGGTTGTTCTTCCCGATGGCACTGAAGCCACGACGGATGCCTATGGCCGGTTCGGGTTTGCCCGAATACCCTTTACCAGCTCCGACAGGGGGATGCCCCTGATAATAGATCCGCAGGGTTCAAATCACCCCCGTCTGGCGCAGGTAATTGTCCCGCTCGTTGTTCCCCGCCGGGGAACTGCTGCTGACCTTGTGGACAGCGAGGACCTTCGGCTGGTGGTCAGGCCTGCTTCGCTGCTGTTATCCAAGGGATCGAGGTTTCTCTATCATGCTTTTTGGGTTGACGACAGCCAGGGGGCCGTATATCAGGTTCTTCCGGATGATGTCACCTGGTCAGTCGGCGGCGAGGGGGGAAGAATTATCGGCACTATTTCCTCCGGCGGGCTTTTCCTGGCTACCGGCCTTGGCAAAGGGCAGGTTGTGGCTACAGCAAGGGTCAATTCCCGGCAGATGACAGCCTCCAGTGAGATAGAAGTTATCGACAGGCTGCAGGTATCCCGGATATACGGCCTGGTTACCGATGCCTTTCAAAATCCTGTCGAGGGAGTAATCATCTTTGTGGCCGGGTTTGAAAACGGTGTGGTTACCGGATGTCAGGGCGATTATCTCATTCCCCGTGTTCCCACCGGCGAGAGTCTGACCCTGACCTTTATCTACCGGGGTATCGTGGTCAGGACCCTGAAGGACGTTGTGTTAGAGCATGGAGAGGCAAAGGAAATCAATGTGAGCCTCGATACTTTCCATGAAACCGGCAGGCTTTTCTTCCGTGGGGGCCAGGTAATCCTGTCGGTCGAAGGATTGGCGGGACCGCTTTCAACCGATGAATTTCCGCAAACCAAAGAATACGAACTGCTGGGGGTAGCTGAAGTCTATCCGGATATCTATCAGCAGCTTCAGCAGGACCCGTCCGTGGGTATCCCGGCTATAGTGGAAGGAACCCCGAACTATTCTTCATCGCAGGTCGGCAGCCTCCTTCCCCAGGTGCACCTCACTTCTCTCCAGGTTCTGGCCATAGAGCAGAATGCTCCTGTGGAGACCCTGCAAGGGGAAATCTCCTGGCAGAATGGAGAGGCGTATTTCCGGGGAACAGGCAGAGGCCAGAACTCAGGCTCCGGTCAACTGAAAGTAGACGGCCTCGGGGTCTTTTCCCGGATCCAGGCCAAAATACAGAACTCTCCCGGCACCTGGTTTGCTGTCAAAGTCATTGGCCGGATTGACCGCCTGAGCCGGATTATTACCCTCCTTAATATCAGCATGGTCGAAAAGTTTTTCCAGGAAGAGGGGGAAATATACTATAATCCGGATATTTCACCGCAAGGGGCCATTCTGATGGAACCTGCTGCCGCAGGCTCCGGTCAGACAGAGGGACAACAGCCTTACCTTCTCCTCAATGTCAGGGCAGTCTCACCGGAGATTTGTGACCTGCTGACATCTTTTCCGAACAAGCGCTTTTCCGGCCAGGTTTCCGGCTTTGAGCTCGATGAGTCCGGCTCTGATTTCCTGCCGGTCAGCGTGTCCCGTATCCAATTGTTTTCAGAGGCAGGTTATCTGCTGCACAAGCGGGGGAAGATATGGTCTGATACCACGGGTCAGATCCGGTTCTCTCCATCCCTTTCGCTGGGGGCTGGTGAAGAAGTGTACATCCTGAACGGGGTTTCGGAGTTTGATGAAATTCAGGCTACCCTGGAGCAATTTCCCGGCAGAGTATATCTTTGCTACCTGTCCGGAGAGATCAGCCAGGGAGGTGATGAAATCACCGTCTCACAACTGGAGCTGCTTGGCCCGGATGAAGAGCCGCAAGGGGACGGAGCGGGACTGCGGGGTGATGGAATTGCCTATTACAAAATCGATAACGGCGCGGTCCAGGGCTACCGGTATCTGTACCAGAAGATCATGTCGAATGGGTACATTGACGGTAATCTGTATGAGTTGAGCAACATTCGGCCAGGCAGCGAAATCGCCGATACCTTGAAGGCACAACCGGGGCAGATTTTCCAGGTCACCCTGAATTATTCTGATATCCCAAATAACGGGCAGCAGAATAACGTCCGACCGGGTCCAACCCGGCTGATCGTCAACAAGATAGATATTGTGAAAAATGGAGATCCGCTGTTTCAGGTTTCCGGAGAGCTGATTTATCACTCCTGGGAAAACATTCTGGAGATGGTGGCTACCTCCCCCGCTTTCCCGGCGGGAAGCCGGCAAAGCTTCATCCTTGACAAGGTGCCGAACGGTATTTTAAGTGACCTCATGAGTCATCCGGACCGCTTTATCTCGGTTACCGGCATCATCCAGGTATTCCAGCAGGGACAGCGCTCCATCCGTGATCCCCTGAAAGCCAAGGCCCTCAATCTGGAGATTGAGGAAGACCTGGATTAGATAATTTTTCACCAGACATTGATTAATGCTGGTCCTTCCCTTCCTCTCCCTCCCCGAAATGCGGGGAGGGGGCAGGCAGGGGGGACCCTGATTTTTATGCTGATGCGATTCCTCTCTTGTTTGGAATCAATATCGGCTTATTGAGCATCCTCTTTTGTCCTCTCCTGTTATCCAATTCAACAGCCTGGACAAATCGCTTTTGAAAATCCGGTATGGCGGCTATCACCCTGACCCAGGCTGACAGCATGGGAATGCCCGCAGGATCTTCAGTGAATTCATGTATGCCCTTCTTGAGAGCCTCAAGGAACAGCTCGGTAGTCACAATTTCCTCATGACGGTCATATTTCAGCCCATTGAGCATGGCCAGGGCATTGAATTTTTCTATGGCGGCACGCGATTCCTGAATATAGGTCATAAGGAGGGTTCGAAAAAATGAATCTGCCATGACAATACCATCCTGGCTGAGCACTCTGAAAAGGGTCTGGGTAATCTCATTGGCCATTCGGATAAGTCCGGTGTGCTGCTCCTCTTTGCTGACTTCCTGATGTTTATGGTCATAAGTTTGTACCAGGTCAACCTGGGCAACCCGATTGGTGGATGTTTTGGTATAGACTTCACTGAGCATGGAAATTTCGAGGCCCCAGGTCGGCGATATGCGAATGCTGCGGGCGAGACTTGCCAAAAAGGCGAACTCCCCGGAAAGAGGGTAGCGGAAACTATCGAGGTATTCGAGAAAGGAATTGTATTTTAAAATTTTTTTCAGTGACCGTATGAGAGGGGTATAAAAAAGCCGGGTTACTCTTCCGTAAAATTTATCATGAGCCCGTGCGTAATAGCCTTTGCTGAACTCGTAGTCCAGGGCGGGGTGGATGATCGGGTAAAGAAGCCGTGCCAGAAGCTCTCTTCTATAGTTGAGAATATCGGTATCGTGCAATCCTATGGCATAGACTTCCCGGTCAGCGAGGATATATCCCAGGGTCATCCATACCGATCTCCCCTTGCCGGGATTCTCGATCCTGAAATCCGCGTGCCGTAATTCTTCATACAGGGACTGCATCCGGGGACCATCATGCCATATTACCTTTACCGTAGTCGGAAGCTCGCTCATGATTTCTTTTACTCTTTTGAATTCATCCTCACCGGCCCGGTCAAGAGAAAGCACTATTTGAGAAAGATAATCGACCTGCTTGAGCTCTGCGATAATTCCCGGCATGGCCGGGCCTTCAAATTCCGAGTAGAGCGCGGGAAGCAGAAGTACCATAGCTCTTTTTTGACTGAATTGCCGCAGCTCATCCTCGATTTCTTCAACCGGTCTTCTGGTGATATCCTGCAAGGTGGCAATGGAACCGTTCTGGAAATAGTCTGACATGTTCTAATCCTCAGTGGTTGATGGAGCATCACTGTCATGGCATCCTGCGACCATATGGCGGTCTCGGTAGGCTTGGATTGTGGCAATCGGCGGCCTTTCCATATCGGTAATGACACTCTCGTTGAGTGAGTGGCGATGATGATTATGGACGATAAGCTTCATCGAACGGTTGAGCTCCGTGCTCAGTTGCACTTTCTTTTCTGCTTCGAGACGGCAGATAATCACCTGGGTGATAGCGAATGCCATTCGGCTGAGATCAGCCAGTGATTTATTGCGGTGAACACGCTCATCGAGGTTCACTTGACCGATAGCCGACAGTCCAAAATTGGACAATATATCGATCAGAATACCGATTTCAACACCATAGCCGGTGAAAAATGGTATGGATTCGAGGGCTCGACGTCGGCCGGCGTATTCACCACTCAATGGCTGGATCAAGCCTGAGAGCTCCGGGAAAAACAGGTTTATCAGTGGTCTGGCTGTCAATTCTGTCACGCGGCCTCCCCCTGTGTGGTGGAGGATTCCGTCAATGCATATGGGCCGGTGATAAAAGCCTTTGACATACTGCAATTTCGGTTCTCGCAATAATGGGCCGACGAGACCATAAACGAACTTGGGATCCATATTGGAAATATCGGTATCGACCCAGGCGATGATATCTCCTTTCAGGACATGCAGGCTCTTCCATAACGCCTCGCCCTTGCCTCGATAGCTGGCTGCCTCCGGCAGTATCTCGCTGTGCTGATAGACGGGAACGCCAAGGCTCTCGGCTATTTTTACGGTATCGTCATGTGAACCGCTGTCAATGACTGCGATTTCGTCAAGGAGCCGAACCCGGTCCATCAGCCTGCTCTTGATGGTCTCGATGACCTGGCCGATAGTCTCTGCTTCATTCAGGGTTGGCAGCCCAAGGCTGATGGAAAGTCCCTGTCGTTGCTTGAGGGCGACAAGCTCCTCCAGGTTCGAAAACTCGGAGTGTTCAAACGTGTTCTCGGCAAACCAGCGATCGACAATGACACCCACCGGTAATTCGGGAACCACAAAGGATGCCGGATCGATAGCCTGGCGTGTCTTGACCGCAATCAGTGTGGCCTCGCATTTCTTGGCAATTGCCTCGGGAACAGCACCAAGGGCAAATCCACCTGCCTCTTGAGGGCCAGCCGATACACCCATGACCACCACCTCATGGTCCTTTGTTTGGGCCAGAATTCCTTCTTCGAGTGATTTCACCTCGATAGATCGTACCTCAACCCCATCAAGGTCGGGTAATGAAGTAAGAAATTTTTCGAATGACTTCAGGTCGGATGCCCGCCGTTGCGGATTACCGATCAGGTCCACGTGCAGGAGGGTCACTGAACAGCCGTAGTAACTGGCAAGCCGAGTGGCGATTTGCATTGCCAGATGCGCATGAGGGCCACCACGGACAGGCACAAGGATACGCCTCCATGCCTGCTCACGTCCCTGCCGTATTATGGCCAGATTGCAGGGCAACTCGCTTATGAGGCTGGCGAATGGAGTACCGAAGACCGGTGCTTCTTTATTTTCCTGGTTTGGCCAGCCAAGGACTACCAACTCAGGTTGCTCTTCGAGGACAACGTCTCTGATGCCTTCGTATGCGTGGCGTGCGATGCGAACAGAAGGGCAGAACTCGATTGAGCTCGGACTCAAATCGGAAATACGCTGCAATAGACGCCGCTGACGACGGGCCAGGATCGTTCCTTCAGAGAGACTTCGATGTTCAGGAATCTCGACCACACCCAAAGCAACGGTCTGTCCTTGGGTGTCGCCAATCATGCTCGATGCGATCTTGACCAGATTGCCGGCAGTTCGCGGATTTGCAACCGGCACCAAAATAGTGTACGGATGCTTTGGCTGATCAGGGGTGGGGAGAGGGGCAGGGTGAGGGAAAGCTTTTAGGACCGCTTGGGAAGCTGTATAACTAAAATGGGAATTTTTTCCAGATAGAGTTGCCAGGCGATTCAGCAGATGAGGCTTCTGGTGCTCGAATGACTTGGCCTGCTGCTCGATGACCTGCTCGGCCTGCTCAATCTCCATATCACCTGTCTCGATTACGAACGAGGCAAGCCGGCCAAAGTGCAGAGGAGTAAGCGCCTCGATGAGATTCGTCCGCTGATCCGCAGGCTTGACCAGGTAAGAACTAAGAAAATCATAGACAACTTCAGCCCATAGTTCGGCGGAGAATCCAGCCTCCGGATCCTTTTGGCGGCTGGCATCGAACACCCGCTCTGCGGCAGAAGGGCAAAGAACCTGCTGCCACTGATCAATGAATTTCGCTGCACCGAGACAAAAACGTTCCTGGAGAGTCCGGCTATCAACCTTGATAGGCTTGGGCTCAACAGGCCGCTGAAAACCGTAATCGGAAACAGAATGGCTGGACCTGATGTCTGTCCAATACTTCTGAAACGTGCCTGCCAGGTTGAAAAGTGTATTGACAACTTGATGGAACATGGGTCCCAGGTCGGCAGCAGGATCTTTAACATCATGCACCTTGGCACCAAGGCGAGCCTGGACGATGGAAAAACCTTCGGTAATGGCCAGCGTCGTCAGCCAGATGTCAATGCCGAATCGTGCCACATCGTCGTCCCAAAGCGGACTTTCCAGGATCGAGGCAATGAAGTCATCGCTGAGGCCAAAATCACCCCCAATCGGCTGGCGGATGCGCCAGCCGTAAAGCGCTCGTGTAAGCGGGTAGGCAATGTTATTGGTAATAGTTCCGTCGTATTTATGTCGTGAGTAGAGCGGTGCCACATAGTCATAACCACCTTTCAGGATGGGGCCGGCGAGAAGCTCGATCCACTCAGGGCCTATACTGCGCAGGTCGGAGTCGACAATTACACAGGCTTTAACCTTGAGCCGTCGGGCTATTTCGAAGATGGCCCGTACGGCCGAGCCTTTGCCGGGTGTGCCGCTATAGGTAAACGTCAGTCGATGAATACCGCGAGCGGCAGGAGAAAGCACCACTTTCTCGACATAATCCGGAGACGCTGTACTCAACACCAGCTCTCGGGTCGCATCCTGTGATCCTCCGTCAGAGTTCACGAGGACAGAGCGAAGTTCGGGGAAATACTGACCCAGCCCGGCGCTGGCAGCCTTTACCACATGGGCGATAGTTTCTCCGCTTCTGAAGCTGGGTATCCCCACCATAATATCTGCGCTGCCAACCTTATCCAGGCGGTCAAGTATGTCAGGGCTCAAATGTGTTTTATTTTCCATTCAGCACCTCATCCTCAGCTAGGTAATTACCATGATCGTAAGATCCATAACATTAGTCCCTGTAGGACCGGTTTTAATAAGGTCTTTTGTCTGCTTAAAGAAATTATAGGAATCGTTATTTTTTAAATACTCATCAATTCTCAGACCGAGGTCTTGAGCTTTCAAGTAACTTCTTGAGTCCACAATCGCTCCGGCTGCATCGGAATTGCCGTCTATCCCATCCGTCCCTGCACTCAGGAGGAAAATATTCTGCTCATCCCGTATCTCCTGCAAGGCGGACAGGCACAACTCCTGGTTCCTGCCGCCGGTGCCCCGTCCTTTCACCGTTACGGTTGTCTCACCGCCAAAGAGCAGGCAGACCGGCCTTTCAAACGGATTTCCCGATTTTACAATCTCTTTCCCAAGGGAGATCAAGACCCTGGCAACTTCTCTGGCCTCTCCTTTCAGTTGAGAAGTCATGATAACCGCTTTCATTCCCTGTGCTTGTGCTTTTTCTTTGGCTCTCATCAAGAGCTGCAAGTTACTTCCGATAATGAAGTGCTCGATAACCTGTGCGGGGCGTTTCGGCGTGTCTTCTATTTCACCCTTCAGTCCTTTGTCGATAACCAGTTGAGCATTCTCCGGCAGAGAGGTGAGGATGCCGGAGCGGGTGAGAAGGTCATATACATCGTTATAGCTCGAAGAATCACCGTAGAAAGGAGCTGAACCAATGGTTTCCAGATCATCGCCGATGACGTCGGAGATGACCAGAATCACTCCCTGAGCCCTGGTGAATTGGCCGAGCCTTCCACCTTTCACCATCGATACATGTTTTCTTACCCTGTTAACATCCTCAATGGGTACATTGCTCTCCAGCAATATCCTGGTAACTTTCTGCAAATCCGCTAACGTCAGAGGCGGCAGCGGTTTTTCCAGGAGTGCCGAGCTTCCACCGGATAGAGCATAAATAAAAAAGTCTCCGGAAGAGAGTCTTTCAAGGTGCTCAATAAGCATATCGGCTGCAATGAGGCTTTTTCCCCTGGGGACCGGATGGGAGCTTTCAAATACCTCGATATTTTCCGCGCAATAACCAGCATGATTGGAAACCACAAAACCGCCTGCGACTGGATAATCAATCACTTCATGCAGTGCCCTGACCATTTCTCCAGAGGCTTTGCCGCTCCCGAAAAGATATATTCTGCGATAATCATGAAGATGATAGGTGTTTTTCCCGATTAGAAGGTCGCCATTTTGGTATTTGACTGAACTTTTGATTAAATTTTCCGGGAGAACCGCTTGAAGGGCATCCTGAAAAAGGGATATAATATCCTCTCGCATGGGCATGGTCCGTTCTCCTGATTGTCCGTTGATGTATTCGATCTTATTGGATAAGGTCCTATTTGAGGCAATAAACTGATGACATTTTTTCAGGATAAGTTAACGGGAGAGAAATGTCAACCTTTCACAGGGTAAAAAATAAACCGGCACCCGATCCTTTTCCGGTTATTATTACCGATTTGGACGGAACGCTTCTGGACCATCATACCTATTCCTTTGAAGAAGCCCGGCCGGCTCTGGAACTTATCCGGCAAAGAGGGATACCTCTCATCATGTGCAGCAGCAAAACAAGGGCCGAGATTGAAAAGATCAGAAAAAAGCTGAATAATGCAGATCCTTTTATCTCCGAGAACGGTGGCGGAGTCTTTGTTCCCGGCAACTATTTCTCCTTTCCCTTTTCTTTCGACCGGGAAAAGCATGGCTATAGCGTTATAGAGCTGGGAACCCGGTATGAAAAGCTGATTGAAGCCCTGAAGCGGATACAGGAAACGACAGGATTACCCCTGAAAGGCTTTTCCACAATGAATACGGGGGAAGTCGCCGGATTGTGCGGTCTTTCCGTCGAAGATGCTTTCCTGGCCCGGCAAAGAGAATATGATGAACCTTTCCTGGTGGATGGTGGGACAGGCAGTGGTTTTCAGGAAGCGGAGAACACTATCTCTGAGGCTGTAAGGAAAGAAGGATTATTTCTTACCCGGGGAGGGAGGTTCTATCACCTGACAGGCCCCAGTGACAAGGGGAGAGCTGTCCGCATACTGCTGGAGCTGTTTCAACGCCAAAAGGGAAATATCTTCAGCATTGCACTCGGAGACAGCCGGAATGATGCCCCGATGCTGAAGGAGGCTGATGTGGCTGTTTTGATTCAAAAAGAAGATGGTTCCTGTGAAGAGATAGAAGGATTAAGCGGTTTTCAATCCGATGCCCCAGGCCCCAGAGGCTGGAACAGGGCTATTTTGAGAATCCTGAAGGACTGAAGACGCAGAGGTTTTTCTTCTGTGCTTTTCAACTACTCAGGCACAAAGGGGCAAAGGCACAGAGGCACAAAGTTTCCTTTGGTTATTTGATGTTCAACTCGTCAAACCAGGTATCGGCCGGCCCACATCCTTGAATGCGCAGGTAAATTCGACAATGTAGATGCCCGCCGGACGGAGAGATGCGGACATAGCCTTGAAATGGTTGATGATGTCTTCATCGGAAATGCAGTAGCCGAGACTGTTGATGGGATTAATTGCCGCATCGAATTGGGGATTGAATTTCATTGTTTTCATATCGCCCAGGAGAACCTCGGCCTTTTCGCTCCACCCCGCCTCCCTGATTTTTTCCTGTGCATAGGAAACCATCTTCGTGTTGATATCATAGCCAGTGACACGGTAACCGTTTTGAGGAAAGGCTGTCAGATACATGCCGCTACCACAAGCTGGTTCCAGGATTTTCTTGACTTCAAAAGCAGCATATTTCCTGAAGCAATCAATAAAAAATTTCACCTCTCTGGAGACATCCCGTGAGAAGACAAATCATAGTAGAGCGGCAGGTTGTAGAAGAAAGAAGTATCAGTCGTGTCCATACTATAAATTCCCCTTTTTAATTCTCCTTGCAAGGAATTAATCTCTTAAAAACCCTTTTGAAAGGTTTACAAGATAGCGTATCCTGACCTGGAGGTCAAGGGATTTCTCGGAAATTTTTTTTAAACTGAGGATTTGAGTTTCATAATATATTCTGACTCCTGACTTTTGGCTCCTGAACTCCTCTTCACTGGCCACTGGCCACTCCCTTCTGATTTCTGCCTTCTCCCGCATCAGCAATTCAGAGTGAGGAAAAATAGGGGTAAAAACATAGCAATATTGAGGAGATAGAAAAACATTCTCAAGAAATTTTTCGGATTATTTTGCTTTGATTGAAGGGATTTTTGTGATAAATCAGGG